>NZ_SMMD01000466.1 GCF_009711475.1 Fulvivirga aurantia | reverse complement strand
CCTATACTTGTAATAGTGGGGTATTACCTCGGTGGATGGTGGAATTTTATCGCTGTGATAGAGGTGTTTTTTATTTTACCTCTAATCGATAGATTGTTAGGAATCAACAAAGAAAACGTACCCAATGAAGAAGAAGCTTCAGTGGCCAATGATTTCTATTATCGCTTTATCACTTACTTGTGGACGTACTTTCAGGTTGCTTTTGTTGCCTGGGGTATTTACGTGACTGCATTTGGCAATATTACACTTTGGTATGAGTGGACCGGCTTTTTATTGAGCTTTGCCCTTGTCACTGGCGGTGTTGGAATCACCGTGGCACATGAGCTAGGTCATAAAAAATCGGCTACAGAAAGGCTTTATGCAAAAGTATTGCTCCTCACTGTGAGCTATATGCATTTTTATATTGAGCACAACAAAGGACACCACGTCCAGGTGGCCACTCCTGAGGATCCGGCAACTGCCAGAAAAAATGAAAACTTCTTCGCCTTTTGGCTCAGGTCAGTAGTGAAAGGTTACGGTCACGCCTGGCACATCGAAAATAAGCGACTTGAACGTAAAGGCAAGTCAGCATTCAGTCTGGCAAACAATATGTTATGGTTTACGCTTCTTCCAATTTTGCTGTGTGGAGCAATAACACTCGGCTTTAGCCTCTATGCCAATCAGTTTGTGTGGCAAGTGCCTGCCTTCTTTTTCGGGCAAAGTTTTTTAGCGTTTAGTCTTCTGGAGTTGGTAAATTATGTTGAACACTACGGTATCATGCGCAAAAAAGATAGCCATGGTCGCTATGAGCGCGTCACACCTATACACTCATGGAATGCAAGCCATTTGCTTAGCAATTTCTTCTTATTCCAATTACAAAGGCATTCAGACCATCATGCAAATGCCATAAAAAGATATCAGGTATTAAAGCATTATGACGAGAGTCCACAACTCCCTGCTGGCTACCCAACCATGATCATGATTGCTATGGTGCCTCCACTGTGGTTTAGTTTAATGAACAAACGGCTAGAAAAGTGGCATGCTGAAAAAGCGCCTGCTATGGGTTAAGACTGGCGCTGTGGAACGTCCGGGATTTTGATAAAGACGCTGGTTCCTTTTTCTACTTCAGAGCAAATATCGATGGTACCCCCTAAATTTTCTACAGACTCCTTTACAATATAGAGCCCTAATCCGGATCCAAATTTACTATCATTTGCTCTGTAGAACATCTGGTAAATTTTTGGTAGATACTCCGGATCAATACCTATACCATTATCTTCAATATCTAAGCAAATTTGATTAGACTTTTTATATACGTTTATATTTATATAACAATCCTTTTTTTCTGTGTGACAATACTTAATGGCATTAGAAATCAGGTTGTTAAGAATAATTCTCAACCTACTTTTATCAGCCATATACGTCCCTTGCTCTACCTTCACCTCAGTCTTCACTCTATCGCAATTTTCCATGTAGCGATATGAGTCTAGTATTTCATTGATTAGATCCTTAAAATCAATATCCTCAAGCACAACATCCAGGCGTGAGTTTTTAGAATAATCAATTACTTCTTTGATAAACGTGTCAAGCTTCAATACACTTCCACGCATCATTTTTATGAGTTCTTCACGCTTTTTCTTTTCTTTTTCTAATTCGTAGAGGTCAAGTAGACCCGTAAGCGATGAAAGCGGGGCTTTGAGATCGTGTGAGGCCGAATACACAAACATATCTAACTCCTTATTGGTCTGAATCAACTCATCATTAGTCTGTTGAAGAAGTTCCGTACGCTCCTCTACTACCCTGTTTAAATGTCGCTCAAGATTTTTTAATCTTATGGTATTGAATTTATTGATAAATACGATGACCACGATGGTGCCCAAGACAGCCAGGGCTATAAACCACCATTTGAAATATATAGGCTGGTCTACTTCAAAACTTACATGCAATGGCTCACTCCATAAATAGTCGCCTTGCTGTTTTGCTCTTATGGAGATTGTATACTTGCCTTGCTGAGCATTTGGTATTTGGATGAAATTTCTATTTCCTATGCTGGTCCACTCTTTGGCATCTCGCCCTTTAATCTCATATTCGATAGAATTGCCAGGCAGTGTGAGTGAATTAAAAGTGACTTTTACGAAAGCATTATTACGAATCAATGTACCATTAAGCTCGTCAACAGATAATTTCTGAGCATCTAATTCTATACCTGAAACTAATGGTTTTTTCGTTTTGAAAAGATCTCCATTTCCATCTTCTGCATAAGAAATGCCCTTTGCTGTACCCACCCAAATAGTGCCCCTTTGGCCCATTCTCAAAGCACGTGGGTTTCCAGACCGCGAATTCAACCCTGAAGACTCGTTGAATAATAAAAATTCTTTACTCCTAAGATTATACCTGGCTACACCATTTGTTGTAGAAAACCACAAATAATTTTTACCCAACTCAACCGCTTTTACAGGTAATCCTGTAAGTGTGGCTCCCAGGTCGATTGGCTTAATCTCCTCATTATGATACAACATAAGACCAGCGGTAGTAGCCAACCAGACAGAATCATTTCTACTGGCTAAATCTATGACTTCAAAGTCTACATTCAACTCTTGGTTTAAAGTGGCACTCTTATTCACAAACTGATCGGCCTCAACATCATACTTATATAGGTAAGAATTTTCGCCCGAGCCACCAGCCCAAAGGTCTCCGTTGGTATCAGAAGACAAAATTAGAATCCGTGAGAAAATACCCTTTTCCTCACGATACTCCTGCCTCATGCCTTCTTTCGTGAGTTTCACCAGGCCGGGTGCATTATCCTGACTTACCCACAGCTCACCTCTTTTATCCATATGGATGTTAAAAGAAAAGAGCCCCCTTTCTGACAGGTCGATTGAGAACTGTTTTGTATCCTTCACATACTGATGCACGATATATTTATCGCTAACCCATAATGTGTCATTTCTACCCGTGATACTTAAAAAATAGGCGCCATTGTCAAAATCAATAACTCTCTCCTGGTAGCCATTATTCGTTTTTAAGATCTT
>NZ_SMMD01000727.1 GCF_009711475.1 Fulvivirga aurantia | reverse complement strand
GATTAATATTAATGTTAAGATTAAAATTGATCTCATCTGCGGTGTTGCTGCTAACATCCAAGTATATATGCCCTAGTTGATATTTAGCATATACCAAAATGTCTAAATTAAGTAATTATGGGCTGTTTACATTTAGTCTACGGAACTTATGATCTAATAGATAGCTACAACCTAAATTCTAAGGTCGCATAGTAGGTCCTTGGTTCTGCCGGGATAATGCCCGGGCCGGGGTAGCCTGTGGCTCTTCTGGTGAAGTATTTCTCATCTAATAGGTTGTTGATACCGGCCTCTAGCTTAAACTTTCTAAATTTATAACTCATCGAAAGGTCCAAAACACCATAAGAAGGTATAGGTCCGATTACTCCTTCACGGCTGTCACCCGCTTCAGGTATCTCGTTGTTTTCAGCATCGTTGTACTGCTTAGAGAGGTAGATGTATTGTAGATTTCCCAATAGATTTTTATAGCCAAATTTCACACCAGTCTTCAGGTTTACCCTAGGGATAAACTCTACTTTTTTACCTTCCACATTGTTTTCATCGCTTTTTATATACTCAGAGTCAGTCAGGGCAATATTAACAAACGGACTAAGGCGATAGCGGTAATTGTCAAGTCTAAGTGTGTTGATCAGGTTCCAGTCAATAAAAGCTTCTACACCATATATAAGTGCATCTCCAATGTTTTTACGAATGCGACTTCCCTTGTCAGGGCCGGTAGAAACAAGCACGGTGCCTATGCGGTCATTATATTTTAAGGCATAGGTGCTTATGTCATAAGAGATAAGCTTATTCCATTTGCCGCGAACTCCCAAATCAGCAGTAAATCCTTCCTCGTCAGTGATGGTTGGGTCAATAGAAAATGTTGGACTCACTACTCTGATGTCGCTAAAAGTGACAGAACGATAGTTTTGCGAAATGTTACCATATACCTCCAGGTTGTTGGAGTAGTTATAACTGGCACCTAACCCTAGTAGCAATAAGTTTCTGTCAAATACACGGTTGTCTGTCGTGTCTTTTCTAAAAATTTCGTTACCGGCAAGGTCATATCGCACTTCGGTGTACTCTCCAATCGACTCTGTTTTTATGTGTTCGATTCTAAAGCCGGGTGTGATAGATAGCTTCTCATTTATGAAAAGGATGTTTTCACCAAACAACGAGAGGTTGAGATTAGGAAATTCGAAATCTGACTGGTTGGGATAGGAGGGGTGTTGGTCATTTGCAAACTCAAAGTCAGGTTCAAAACCATTGCTGCTCGGCCCTTGTCGGGAGGTGTTTTGCGATTGGTAGTATTTGGCTCCTATTAAAAATACGGCATCCTTACCTTTTACCACATAGCGATTTAATAAACGAGCCTCAGCTCCCCAGTTTTGAAACTTTCCTTTTATTAGGTCTCTTGTGATGTCATTAGGGTCGTATTCTGAGTCAACCGGGTTATCTTGTGGTGATTTTGGGTTACCCCGAAAACCAACCGAATTTCTTTCGGCATCCAAACCAAAGAGGTTGAGAGAAAAATCAGTTTTACTAGAAAACTTGTGCTTGAGCTTAAGCGCGATCAGCCTCCAGTCTACTTCAAACCAATTTCTCTCACGAGTACTAATGGTAGGATCAGCGTTAAATAATGAGTCAGTAAGTCCACCGGCCTGTTGCGCCAGATATTTGAGGTAGGTGGTTTCTAAAGTAATGTCTGTTTTATCAGAAAGCGCGTAATTGAGAGAAGCGAAAAAGTTTTTAGAATCGAATTCTGAGTTTGGTCTAAAGCCATCACCCTGCTTGTAGTTGAAGTAGGTGTAGTAACTAAACTTACCTACCGTACCGCTTAGACTGTTGAAACTGGTGAAAAGGTTATATGAACCATACGTCTGTCGGGAAACCCATTCCAATTTCTTCACCGGATTTGGTCGTCTGAGTTTAAAATTAATTAACCCACCGAACTGTGTACCATATTGCAGTGAGGCAGCACCTCTGATCACCTGAATTTCACTCAAAGCCTCGGCTGGAGGGGTGTAATAGCTTTCGGGGTAACCGAGCACATCGGCACTTATGTCATAACCGTTTTGGCGTGTGTTGAAGTTAGCGGTTCTGTTAGGGTCAAGGCCACGACCACCAATATTGAGCTGCAAACCAGCATCACCATTTTCATAAATATTTAATCCCACCACCTGAGAGTAAATTTGTCGCGCATTATTAGCTGCCAGGTTGCCAACAGTCTGGTCTAGCAATACCACTTCAGATTTTTTACCGGCATAAATGGCTGTTCCCTCTACAGGATTAAGCCTGTTAAGGCTAAAGGCTTCTTCTCGCTTTTGGTTAATAACCACCTCTGAGAGTTCGATGCTGTAGGGTTCTAAAGCAAAATTTAACTCACTATCGCCAGTGATCGTTATCTGCTGCTGTGCAGGATTGTATCCGGCCACAAACACAACCAGCGTATAAGTACCCTCTTCAAGATCTTTAAAAGTATACTCACCTTTCTGGTTAGTGCGCTGCAGGTAGTTAGTTTCTTTGTTAAATACCTCAGCCTCTGCAATCGGTTTGTTTACAGATGCATCTTTAACAGTACCGGTAAGGGTAAACTGTGCGCTTGCGCTAAAACTTAAGATTAAAAATATGCCTAATAGACTATAAACCTTTGATGTCATCTTCGAATGGTAATATCCAATTTTTATTTTTAAACGATTCCTCTTCAGGTACCAGGTTTACCTCAGGATCGATGTATGGCCGACTTCTTCTGCCATTGAGTGCTACGTAACTCTCCACATATACTTCTACATTCTCATGGCCCTGTTGTTCGAAATGCTCCTTCAAAAAATGGGCATATTGCAGTATAAAATCAGGTTGGGTAGCCATTTGCTTTTCCTGAAAAGCCGATAGAAAATCTGTGTTGTCAACATAGAACTGCTGACCGCTTACTCCATCAACAACTTTAAATTGTGCATATCCCGCTTTTTCCATGAGCATTACGCGCCATGAAAAACGATAACCCTGCTCATGCCAAAAAAGCTCTCCCGGGTATGCAAGGTGCCTGAAAGGAAATGCAAGTTGCAATACAAAAAATAAAGTCAGCAAGCCAAGTTTTAAACGGTGTTTGCCAGCCCAGTTTTGTACGAGTACTTTACCATTATCAAACCTGGCTTTGTTGATTTTGAACCATGACGCAAGCCTCTGAAGTACCTGGTTATGAAAGTTCGCATCAAAAAATATAGTTGCGCTTACAATCATGATATAAGGAAACATGCCTATCGGGAATAGCACGCGTGTGAGAACATGAAAAATAACTACGAGTACAAAAGCGAATACCCTGGTCGGCCTGTGTAAAAGTAGGAAGGGTATTGCCAGGTCATAGATGGCACCACCCCAGCTAAAGGCATAAATCACCCATTGCTTCTGTAGAAGATCACCCAAAAACGGAAGATCGTATTTAGAGGGTAGCCATATTTTAAGGGGCATGCCTTCTAGTAGCCAATCCGAGTTGAGTTTGGCCAAACCGGCATAGAAATAAACGATCACTAGCAAAAGCTTAATAGCATCAATAGACCAATTAGGGATATATTCGGAAGCTAACAAATCATTACGTTTGGCATCTACAGAGAAGTATCTGTTGGCGGGTAAAAAGATCATTAAAAAGCTCAGAATGCTGATGAAGTAGTAGTGATTGAGATAAGTTGTTTTGTCCATCAGCTCGATGTAGGTAAAGCTGAGAAAGAAAGTAACGATGGCCATGCGGTATTGATAACCAACCATTACCAATAGGGCAGAAAGCCCACAAACGGCAAAAAGCAGATAGGTCCATGAGCCAAGCGGCTGAACGAACTCGAAGCCGTAGTAAGAAAAGAAAAATTTAGGTTGTATGTAAAGCTTGTCGATCCAGCCGTAGCTCCAAAACCGCACGATACTGGCAAACATCATTAAACCAAAGAAAATACGAAAGGCTGCTAATGGTGCAGCCTTAGTTGTTTGAGAGAAATACGTATTAACATTTAGCGTCATCAGTCACCGTCAGCGTCAACAAAATCAACCTTTACGTTAAGTGCCTGAAACATATCAACCTTCATGAGAACAACATTTTTTTGTAGCTCATCATAAGTCTGCAACATGGCGGTGTTGTTAGTTTCTACTTCCTCATACAGGTTGTTGTTTAGGGTATTTCCTTTATCTGAAGCGCTGTTAAATTGGTTGTTGATAAGCGCACTAAGGTTTTCGCCCTCACTGATCGTCTGTACAAAATCCAGGTAAGAATGAAGACTTTCTCCCGCTGTGGTGCCATCGAAATGCACCCCATTAAAGAAGTCAATTGAAGCCTGAAGACCAGTCATTAAAAGCTCTTTAGAAATTTCTCTGTTGTAATAAGCCTCCACACGATCGCTCAATGTGCCACCGTCAGAAAATACACCGGCCGGTATGCCTACTTTTCCCGCTCTTAGCGCTTTCTCATAATAATACATATAGTCATTAAGCAACTTATTTACAGAACTACTGGCATCAGAACCGGATTTCTCTACGAAAGTAGTTCTGTATCCATTTTCCCAATCATTGAGTACTGTTTTTGCCAGGCTGTTTAATTTATCAGTAACTGTGCTTAAATAATCTTTCAGCGCCTGTTCTTCATTAAATCTAGCGACAAGGGCTGCGTCTGTTTCGGCAGCTCCATAAAGAAGGTAGTCTAGTGCAGGAAATCCCTGAGCATCACGAGATGACGGCAAGCTAAGGTCAAAATCCTCCTGAGTGATTTTTGACTCAATTTCAGAAGCATCAGTAGGGAAGATGTTTGTATAGGCTCGTAAAGTGATTTGCTCAGCTTTACCAATTTCAAACATCGAAACCTTTTGCCATGCAATGTAAGCGTCTTTCCAAGCAGATCTTAGATCAGCGAGATTGTCTTCATTGCTGAGCGTGATAAAGGCATCTTTAGCTTCCACCAGATTGGTAGTGCTTTCAGCATAGGCTGTATATCCAGGTACAATAATATTGTCGGCCCAATTGACCAACATAGCTTTTCTATCAAAATTATCTGATGGCGTTTCTTCAATGGTTGGCTCTCCATCTTCTGAGCATGCCCAGAATACTAAAACCACTAAAAAGACCGACAATACTTTTTTCATACCCTTATTAAAATTTAATCTAAATAAAAGTTGTGCAAATTTATGTTTAAGAAGCTGCCTGAGCAACTGTAAAGTTAAATTTTGCAGCAATGGCTGCAGAAATCGTTGTTAGTGTCTCTGGTTTTACGTCCCAAAGGCCATTTTCTCCGTCAGCAAGCATAGCCGCTAAGAATCCATCTACTTCTTCTTTTGATAAATATGGAGCATCTGTAGCCGGATTTCTTGTAAATCTCAAGCTGTAGATAAATCCGTAAGCTTCAGAAAGATCGTGGAAGGCCGTTCCGTAAGATTCACTGCTTATGGCGTCTGCACCTGCTTCAAGATAGTATACTGCTCTTACTGCAATGATTTCAGATACCTTTTCTCTGATAATGTCAGCTTGTGCGTCTCTTAAGTCATAATCACCCGCTACAATAGCAGCACGACCTAATTTGAAAGCATCGAAAATCTCATCAGCAATACCTGCGAAATCACTGTCTCCATCTACTCTGGCAATATATTTATTTAAGAAGCTGTCATCGTCTCCGATAGTCGCATTAGGATTAGCAGCATCAGCAGAGGCACCGTATAGATAGCCATAAGCTTCGTCCCACTTATGCTCCATAGTAGTGTAGTTTTTACCATCTGCTACTACATCATTATCGTTTTCGGTTCTGTTATCTGCTTCATCAAGCACAGCTGTGCTCAGGTAGTTATTAAGTGCTTGGTCTGTCATCAATGCACCGATAAGTGATTTACCTACTAATTGGTTGTATTCAAGACCTTTAGCATTTACATATCTTGTAGAGTTGCCATCGGCAATCTGTCCCGCTACTCCAGCAGATGCAGCTGTGTTTTCATTTGGAAATACCTCGTCAATCTGAGCGTTGATCCACGTTTCAAAATCCGCTTTTATTTCAGCAGATTCAGTGGCGTTGGCTGAGAAATAATCTTTAGAGGCAGCGGTTTTGCTTTTAACGCTTTTTGTGGATTCATTAAGCTCTGCTTTAGAAAAAGGGTTGGCATCACCACCATCAGCGGTTTCGTTTCTGTACATCTCCAAAAGAGCTTCTTTTGTTGCAGATTCGAAATTCTTCAAATCGCTTGTAAGCTCTTCGGCCATAGCGATACGCGTAGTTTGACCACTAAATGATACTGTGCTGGTTCCGTTTCTCTCGAAAGAATATGTCGCAGGTGCTTCGACTGTTGGGTTTACTTCGTTGTCGTCATCAGAGCATGATACTGCAAAAAATGATGATATTAATAGAAATAAGGCTGTTTTCTTCATTGTTTGTTTATTTGGACTGATTAAAAATAACGATGCAAATATAGTGGTGGATGGGTAATTGACAAACCTTATTTAGATTAAATTTAAATAAAGTTTTTGTGAGGGTTTTTCAGACCTTCCAGGGCGTGGAAGGCTTATTTAGTCGATATCACTGTTCTCTTCGAGTTCGTCATCCCTGCGTAGGTAGGGATCTTTTTGGCATATAAGCTTACTAATCCTGAAAGGCTTAGTAATCAGGGATCTTCTTTTTGATTTAACAAAGCC
>NZ_SMMD01000142.1 GCF_009711475.1 Fulvivirga aurantia | reverse complement strand
TAAAACTATGAAAACAATGTCTCAAAGAATATTGGTTGCAATGTTTACAGCTGCATTTTTTGCGTTTAGCTGTACGTCCAATCCATCAGAATCTCCAGAACACAAAGAGATGGTTAGCGCTCATGAAGAAATGGAGAAGAACCATCAGGAGATGGAAGATGCTCATGCTGATATGGAGCAAATCCATCAGGATTTTATCAATAAGCACCGTGAGATGAGCGAAGGAGAAGAAGATAGCGTTCATGTGGCTATTGAAGACGCCCACCAGGCAATGATTGATAATCATACTGAGTTGATTGACAAGCATGAGGCTTTGATGAAGAAGCACACAGAGCTAGAAGAAAAACATGCGTCAGGAGATATCACCAAAGAAGAGATGCAAGAGGATCATGAGAAAATGAAGTCTGAGCACGAAACCATGCGTCAAGAACACGAGAAGTTGATGGAAGAACATGAGAAGATGAAAGAAGAGCACGACCAAATGGTAGCGGCTCATTCGGAATCTGAATCGATGGAGTAATATTTACAACCTTATGAAAGGTATGAAGGCAGGTGATTACCTGCCTTTTTTTTTTAAATAGCTCCGTATGATTATGCTTTTTTAGCATTTCTTCGATATAATCAGTGCAGTCTTTGTAAAATTTTCCTTCTGAACACTCAACATGTACACGTACCACATAGTAAAGATTTTTAT
>NZ_SMMD01000638.1 GCF_009711475.1 Fulvivirga aurantia | reverse complement strand
GCATCCTCTTCGAAACGGTGCTGTAGCTCAGTTGGTAGAGCATCGGACTGAAAATCCGTGAGTCGGTGGTTCGAGCCCACTCAGCACCACTTTCAAAAGCCCTGTCAGACAAATGTCTCAGGGCTTTTTTTATGGCCTGTATTTTTTCGTTCGATTTTAGCATCCTGATTGTAAACATAGCCTAAATTTAAGAGGATTGCAGAAATTTGTTATGCAAGCATACTATTTTGATTCTAATTTATAATTGTTCTTGATTATTATTTGCTACCTTACATAATTGTAAAATAAACATTCAAGACCTATAAGTGAGTATCGACAGGTTCATTGTAATTTTTAGCGCACAAATCATTCTGGCGCTGATTATCTGTTTTCTTTTTTCTTTTTATTATAAGCTCTACTCACGTAGCTTTTTAAAGTGGTGGTCTTTAAGTTGGCTATTTTACGGACTTGTCTATTTCTCCTCTATTTTTCTTACAATCAGTTCCGGGCTTTACTCCCAGCTTTCTTCTATCCTGGTACTCATTGGTACCTATTTGCAATTGCTATTTCTTGTCCTGGGTGTATTAACAATAGCCAAAGGCACATCATTTAAATCAAAGCAAATACTTTTTATGGTGGCATCTGTCATAATATTTGCTATCATTTCAAACCGGCTTTATCATGATGACCCAGATGGAAGTAACATAAGGTATGTGCTAAGAATAGGTCTTAAGAGCACAATTATTGGATTTGTGTTTATCTGGTCAGCTTATAAAATTTACTTCACGTATGGTTTTCTTAAAGGGCTGGGAAAAACATTTTTATGCATCGCCTTCATGGTATATGCCGCTCAACACCTTTGGCATGCTTCTATTGTTTTTGCCAATGTAGGTGGTTACAAAGTGAGCTTTCCGGCAGCCAGTTATGGTATAATCGACTTGTTGAGTCTCAGTATTATAGGTTTGGGTATGCTTTTGTGGTTATTAGAAAACGAACATGCCCAACTCAAGAAAACTAACCATGAGTTAGATAGTTTTTTATACAGTACTTCACATGATCTCAGAGCTCCTGTAGCTTCAATTTTGGGGCTGACAAACCTTGCCAAGCAAGATGTTACAGACACAAACAGTCATCAATATTTTCAGATGATTGAAGATAGTACGCTAAAATTGGATGAGACTATTGGTAATATATTGACACTAGCAAAAAGTGCCAATGTAGCTCCAAACATCACTGAAATTAACATTGCAGATCTAGTAAGTGTCTTAGAAACCAAACTAGCAATCAAACATTTTAATTCATCAGTAGCATTCATTAAAGAATACGACACACCTGTGATTAAAAGCGATGTGTTGCAGTTAGAAATTATTCTTGGCAATATTTTATCAAATGCCTTTAAATACCATAAACCGGATGTCGAAAATGCATTTGTTAAATTGTCTGTAAAATTAAATGAATCGCACTATTCTATCGTTATTTCGGACAATGGCCAGGGCATTGATAAAGAAAGCCTAAGCAAAATATTCGACATGTTTTACAGGGCCAATGAAAGCTCAGAAGGAACTGGCCTGGGTTTATATATTGTTAAAAAAGCTATTGACAGACTTGAAGGGCAAATTTCTGTTAGTTCTACATTAGGGGCTGGCACTTCTTTTCAAATCCTACTACCTAAGCACCTAAGCTGATTGTTTTTAGGGCGAATTATCTCGTATAAAGCTCAAAAGTTTATATTTTTAAGAAAGCTGGTATTGTGCGTATTATAAACATCACCATATTTTCGGTCTTACTCTCTCTAGCCTCATCAATTGGCTTTTGCCAAGATAGAGAGTCAGATAGTTTAGTCCAACTTAAAGATGCCACCAGAGATATAAATCAAAAAATAAAGACGCTCAATAAGCTTACTAAAGATTACATTGAGGCCTCAGTAGATACAAGTCTCGTTTTGTCCGATAGCGCTATCCGCTTTGCAAAAAAGCACCATTTGATGAAGGGCCTGATTGAAGCCAGAAAACTTCAGGATCAGGCGGTGTTAAAAGCCAATAACTCAAACAAGGCTGGTACTATCATGAACCAGTTTATCTCACTAGCCAAAAAAAATAAAAACAAACACCTTCAGGCCACGGGCCTTTATTTCAAAAGTCGTATTCTTTTTGATAATGGCTTTATCGTAGAGTCGCAACTAGCTCTTGAGAATGCAATTTCACTCAGAACTGCCATCAATGATCAATATGGGTTGGCCAATGCGCTTAACCTCAAAGGAAATATACATACCGATCTCGGCCATTACTCTGAAGCCATAGAGGCCTATCAAAAAGCGCTGCTCATCGATATAGCTTTAGATGACCAAGTAGGCCTTTCGGATCGCTATAATAATATTGCACGTATTTATTCTGCCAAAGATGAGTTTGAGAAGTCATTGGAGTTCTTCAGAAAATCATTCGACATTTCTGAGAAGCTAAATGACAAACCCGGAATGGCGACTTTAGCCAATAACATAGGATTCGTCCTAAAACAGCAAGGCAAATATGATGAGGCCCTACCTTATTTGTTTAGAGCAATTAAAATAGAACGAGAGATCAAAGAAGTTTGCGGAGACATTTATCCCCTATATAATATCGGTAGCATTTACCAAAGGTCAAATCAGCTTGATTCGGCCTTCTATTATTTGTCTCTTGTGGCTGACAAAGCAGAAACATGTGCCGACCAATACGTGAATTCACTGGTACAACTAGACCTAGGTTTGGTAATGGAAAAGAGAAATGATGTGCAGCAGGCTGAAAAGCTTTTAAAGTCTGCCTTTGATAACGCCACCACATATGGTCTTACATCTGAAGCTAAAGATGCAGCACTTGCATTGTCAGATTTATATCAGAAAAACGACCGGCCATCTGAGTCGTTAAAGTTTTTCCGAATCTATTTTCAGCTACACGACTCCATCTTTAATCAACAAAATACGGCTCGAATAGCAAGATTAGAAGCCGAATATGAGTTTGCACAACAAAAGAAGCAAGATAGTTTAAAGCATAAGTTGGAAGAGGTTGAAAAAGCCAAAGAGCTGGCTAATGTTATTTGGGTTCGTAATTCATTGATCATTGGCTGTATTTTACTGGCGATAGCCACTGCACTAATTTTGATCAATTACAACCGAAAAAATAAGGCGAATGCACAACTCAATCTGCTAAATAAAAAAATAAATCGTCAGAAAGAAGAATTAGAACAGCAAGCTGATAAACTAACCAATGCCAATGAGGAAATTATAAGGATCAATGAAAACCTGGAGCAAATTGTGCAGGACAGAACCAAAGTAATTACTGAGCAGAATAAGAAAATATTAGAATATGTCGCCTATAATTCTCACCAGGTAAGAGGGCCGCTGGCAAGAATTTTAGGTCTTGTTTCACTTTTTCAGAAAAAAGGAATTAAGACTGAAGAGGTTCAGGAAAAATTGGGTGAAATAAAAAAGGAGGCATCTGAACTTGACAAAATGGTAAGGAAGATGAATCGAACGCTTGAAAAATCAAAAAAGACCATTAAAGATCAGGAAAAATAGACTACCTCTTTAGTCTGGTTACTTCTCGGTCTGTTAAAAATCTCCACTTACCTCTGGGTAGGTTAAGCTTATCAAGACCTGCATACATTACCCGGTCTAGCTTCAGCACTTCATAACCGAGGTGCTCAAAAACACGCCTTACAATTCTATTACGACCAATGTGTATTTCAAGGCCAATGACAAAACCTTTCTGATCTACAACGGCTACTTTATCAACTTTCACCTCACCGTCTTCCAGAGTAAAACCACTTTCTATGGTATTAAAATCTGCCTCATCGATAGGTCTGTCAATTTCTACCCTATAGATTTTTTTAATTTCATTCGAAGGATGTGCTAGTTTTTCAGCAAGCTCACCATCATTAGTGAAAAGTAGCAAGCCAGTCGTATTTCTATCCAATCTCCCGACAGGATACAATCTTTCTTCTGTGGCATTCTTAACCAACTCCATAACAGTTCTTCTGTTTTCAGGATCATCTGTTGTGGTGATAAAATCTTTTGGCTTATTTAAAAGTACGTACACCAACTTCTCTGGCTTTAACGATCTGCCTTTGTATGAAACCTTATCAGTCTTTGACACTTTAGTGCCGAGCTCAGTTACAACCTTTCCATTCACTTTTATTTCTCCTGCCTCTATGAGTTTATCTGCATCTCTGCGACTACAAACACCCGCATTGGCTATGAATTTATTGAGTCTGACTAATGCATTATCCTGCACCTCAGAAATTTCCGTTCTCGTACGTGGCTTTGATTTTGATTGGCCTCTGTCAGACCTTCCTTTGGATTGGTTTCTTTTATTTCTCATAATATAAATTCAGTATCACTACTGTAACAATGTGAAGTGCAAAATTGGTGAAAAGAATTGCAATTAACTAGTCATCACCCTCTTCACCGATTACATTATCATCGGCTTGGGCAAAATCTTTGGGGGTTGGCAACTCTTTTAAGTCATTGATGCCAAAATACTCCATAAATTGGTCTGTGGTTCCGTAGAGAAGAGGTCTGCCAATAGCTTCGGATTTACCTTTGATTTCTAAAAGGCCTTTTTCCAGAAGTTTTTGAACGGCATAGTCACAGTTTACACCTCTTATATTTTCCACTTCGCCTTTTGTTACGGGTTGTTTATAAGCTACTATCGAGAGTGTCTCCAGCGCTGAGGTTGATAGTCTTCTTTTAGAGCGTTGTTTAAGTAATATACCTATACTAGCCTGATAGGCAGGTTTGGTAAGAAATTGATATCCTCCACCAGTCTTATTTAAACTAAAAGAAAACTCGTCCGCACTGTATTTTTCATCAATGCGAACGAGTACTTCTTCTATGTGTTCGGTCGGAACATCTGCCTCAAACATTTCAGACAACGCTCCTTGTAACTCTTTTACTTTCACCGGATTAGGTGAACAAAATATAAGAGCCTCAATATGATTTTGTAAATAATCCAATCTTAACTCTGCTGGCTAAGTTTTGATTCTATGGATTGAGTGGTATGCGGTACTGCTTTGAGTCTTTCTTTAGAAATCAATTTGCCTGA
>NZ_SMMD01000487.1 GCF_009711475.1 Fulvivirga aurantia | reverse complement strand
ATTTAACCTTGTATACAAGGGAAGCAACACTCACAGAGTAGCTATCAGAATTGTTGACGCGAATAACAGAACTGTATTTGTAGAAACTATTAAAAAACATGATGCATTTGCGAGACCTTACAACTTCAGCAACCTTCCTGAAGGAGTTTACACTGTAGAGGTTACAGATGCAAATGGTACAACTATCGCACAGATAGAGAACTTCGAAACAATTGAAGGAAAAACAATTGCATACCCTACACTTGTGAAGTTTGACAACATTGAGCTTGACAAATACCGTCTTACAATTGTAAACGATGGTTATAAAAGAGCTGACATCAATGTTTACGACAATAATGAAAATTTAATTTTCAATACAACTGAAGATATCAACGGAAGTTATTCTAAGCTTTATAACCTTAAGCGCGTAAATGCTGCTAAGATCGAGGTTATCGTTGCTGGCGAAACTAAAACTTTCGAACTATAAAGATCCTCATTAGTTTGTTTCAAAAGGCTGGCTGATTATATCGGTCAGCCTTTTTTTGTGCTTGTAAGTATAAGAGGTCTTAATCTATTGGCTTGCCAACTCTCGATTCTTAAACTGCTCGTTTAGATTAATAATTTGAGGCAGCAGCATCTTAGTTTCGTCATTATATATAATGTAGTCAGAGCGTTCTGTTAGCTCTTGTTCAGAAAGCTGCTTACCGATTATAGCATCAATTTCTGAAGGTGTTCTTTGCGGATCTCGCTTCAACACCCTTTCTTTTCTCAATTTAGAGGGTGCATGTACGTAAATCACAGCATCAAGGTGCCTGTAAGAGCCTGACTCAAACATAAGGGCAGCTTCCTTGATCAAATAAGGTTGGTTGTAATTTGCTTCAACCCAATTTTTATAGTCACTTCCCACAGCTGGGTGTACTATTGCATTGAGCTGCTTTATCCTATCAGAGCTATTAAAAACTTCTGCTGCCAGGTACTGCCTATTTAAGCCATTTTCATCATAGCTCTTTGCTCCAAATGCTGCTATCACTTGGCTTTTGACATTTTCATCATTAGCCATGAGCCACTTGGCTCGAGAGTCAGCATCATAGATCGGTATACCAAGTTTTTTGAAAATGCTACAGACAAAGCTTTTACCAGAGCCTATACCGCCTGTAATGCCAATTTGAAGAGGTTTATTCATTAAAGAATACTTTGATGCGCGTGGTATCTAGCTCAACATCTGTGATTTTTTCTGGATACTCCTTGACGAACGGAAGTATAGTAGAATCGCTTTGATCCATTGTATTAAAGTCTGCAACTGCTTTAATCTCACTCTCAGCAATCTCTTCGGCAAAGCTTGCTCTCACTTTATAGGAAACTTTAACAGACTCGGTTTCTATGTACGCCTTGTCAGGTATATTTTCAATTTTAAGAGGAATCATAACCTCCCTATTAAGAAACTCTTCTACACCAAATACCACATTTACTGTCGGTGGATTTCTTCTAATCAATCTACCATTTGGCAAATTGATGGATATTTCTTCATTGAAGTTTTCATCTATTGCTTTTTGTGGTATACCCACTAAAATAGAATCTGGTAAATCGTTGATCACGCCACTAGGGCCTTCAAGCTCGACTGAGTCTGGTGTAAATCTTACCGGATTAATAATTCTGTAGTTATCTTCTAATGAGATATTGGTACTATCGATTAGAAGTTTAAATTTCTTAGACGTACGATAGTCGATATTTAAGAAAAGCGTATCTGTAAGCACATAGTTAAGCTGCAGCTCATCGAGTTGATCAGATATCAAACTAGGCACAGAGGCGGCAACTATACGCTTTACTTCGGTTGGGTCGTCAAGTCTTATTTCGAGTGGAGAAACCTTTATACCGAGGCTGTTTCTAAATAAATTCCAGCCAAGGCCAGAAACGTTTATTTGTACATTTTCAGGTATGGGATCGACAGCGATGTAGTCATCTCTATCGTATATAAACTCCAGTGGATACTGAAGTGTAGTGGAGTAATTTTCGTTTAGGGCATTGAAAAACCAGAAAGTAGTAGCTGCAAAAACAGAAAGCAGTATGACCCTGACATTTCCTACATTGCCCGGCCTTACTGCTTTTAATATTTTTGCGAATCTGCTCAAATTACTTTTTAGTTTCTTTCTCAGGTGTTTTGCTTGCATCTAAAGATACAGCAGTCTTTTGAAAAGTCATCTTCACACCTTTATCTACTTCTAAAACCACTGTAGTTTCGTCAGTGCTAAGCACTTTGCCGTGCACACCTCCGATAGTCACTACATTGTCTCCACGCTTGATCTCCTCGATAAATTTTTTCTGCTCTTTTTGCTTCTTTTGCTGTGGTCTTATCATAAAAAAATAAAAGACCAGAGCCACACCACCAAAAAGAATTAAAGAAGAGTATCCGCCACCACCGTCAGCTTGTAATAATAATGTTTTTAACATGTTTGTGTTTTTAAATTTCTGCTAAATTAAGCGATTAAAACCAAAACATCCCAACCCCCTAGAAGGGAGTTGGGATGCCTTAATACTATATTTCTATTACTTCTTATTTTTTCACCGGACCATCAACGCTGGTACCTGCAGCAGCAGGAGTTACCATAGCTTTGATTCTCAAACGAGTTTGCTTAGGCCATGTGTTAGCAGTAATAGTTACTGTTTTGTTTTGTACGTTAGGCTTGCCCTTACTGTTAAATTTAGCAACGATTTCGCCAGTACCACCAACCGGAATTGGCTCCTGAGGCCATGTAGGTACAGTACAACCGCAAGACCCTTTAGCACTTTGAATGATTAATGGAGCTTCTCCTGTGTTAGTAAACTTAAAAGTATGCTCTACTACATCACCTTCATCTATTGTACCAAAGTCATGCTCCTCTTCTGTAAATTCGAATGAAGGAAGTGGTCCTTCAGGCTTCTCCTCAGGAGTAACTGTTTGAGGTGTAGCTGGCGTTGCAGCGTTTCCTCCTTCAAGCTCCTGAAGTCTATTCTCTAATTCAGCGATTCGTTTCTCTGACTCCTTGTTGTTTCCGCAAGCGGCAAAAACCATTGCTATTACAGCAAACACTAATGATAATTTAATTCCCTTGTTCATATCAATAATCAATTTTACTTATACTCAACTTTTGCTTTCAACAATATTTTAAAAAAATCGTTCCCTTTACTTTTTGTCACCACTCTTGATGTGTGTAATGAGCTCATCCACATCTTCGAGTAATCTTTCTGCCTTTTCTTTGGCATC
>NZ_SMMD01000458.1 GCF_009711475.1 Fulvivirga aurantia | reverse complement strand
TTAACTAAAACCAACAAGGATTTCGCAGTTCATGAGTTCTATCTTGACGACAACTCAGTGATTGACCGCTCACCGGAAGAAATAATTACCAAATTTCAACAAATAACCGGGATAGAAGAAAGGCGCTACGCTACAGCTGATCTAACTGCTTCCGCCATAGGTACAGAAGCCGCTAGAGCAGCCATTCAAGACAGTGGTATTGATCCAGAAACCATTGATCAGGTGATTGTAGCACATAATTTTGGTGATGTACAAAAGCACTCGATCCAAACTGATGTCTTGCCAGCAATTGCTTCCAGAATAAAACACAATCTTGGCATAAAAAACCCCATGTGTATCCCTTATGATATTCTCTTCGGGTGTCCCGGCTGGATACAAGGATTGATTCAGGCTGATGCTTTTATAAAGGCAGGCCTCGCTAAAAAATGCCTTATTATAGGTACGGAAACTCTCTCGCGAGTTTTGGATCCGTATGATCGAGACAGTATGATTTTTAGTGATGGAGCAGGTGCATGTATTTTAGAAAAATCAGATGAAGAAGATAAGGGCATTTTAGCCACAAGTGCTCTTGCTCACTGTGAAGATGAAGCTTATTACCTACACTTGGGAAAGTCTAATTTTCCGGAGTCAGACCCGAGGGTAAGATTTATAAAAATGAAAGGAAGAAAGGTATTTGAATATGCTTTGACCCATGTACCTGCGGCCATGAAATCGTGTCTGAAAAAAGCTAATGTAGCTATTAATGATGTAAAAAAGGTCTTTATACATCAAGCTAATGAAAAGCTGGATGAGGGAATAATTAAAAGATTTTATAGGCTTTATGGCATCAAGGAGATACCTAAGAAAATAATGCCGATGAGTATACATAAGTTAGGCAATAGCTCAGTTGCAACGGTACCCACGTTGCTCGATTTGGTGTTGAAGAAACGGTTAGATGGGCATTCTGTGAGCGAGGGAGACATCATCATGTTGGCTTCTGTAGGAGCTGGCATGAATATAAATGCCGTTTGTTATAGAATGTAATGTTAACTACCGGCTGATATAAGCAGCCGGTAGATAGTAAATCCGTTATTTACTTCCCTCCATAATCTCCTCCACCACATCGGGGTTGAGGAGTGTTGAGGTATCACCCATATTGTCTGTGTCGCCAGATGCTATTTTCCGTAGGATCCTTCGCATAATCTTACCTGATCTTGTTTTTGGTAAGCCCGAAACAATCTGAATTTTATCCGGCTTAGCTATTGGACCAATAATCTTAGTGACAGTTTGTCTTATTTCTTCTTTGAGGTTTTCTTCCGACCTACCTTCCATGTCACAAATGACGTAGGCATAAATTCCCTGACCCTTAATCTCGTGCGGATAACCCACAACTGCCGATTCATTTACTTTTGGGTGCTCATTTATGGCATTTTCTACTTCAGCGGTTCCCATTCTGTGGCCAGAAACATTGATTACATCATCAACACGGCCTAAAATCCTATAATAACCATCTTCATCTCTCTTTACACCATCTCCGCTGAAATAATAACCCTCAAAGCTTGAAAAATAAACCTGCTTACATCTATCATGGTCTCCATAAGTAGTCCTGATTATACCAGGCCATGGGTACTTTAAACAGAGGTTACCCTCTACGTTCTTCCCTTTTAACTCTTTACCTTCATTATCAAGAATGGCTAACTGCACCCCAGGCAATGGCAAAGTAGCATAGCCCGGCTTGGTAGGTGTAACTCCTGCAATTGGAGAGATCATTATTCCTCCCGTTTCTGTTTGCCACCAGGTATCTACTATAGGACAGTGCCCTTTACCAATATGATCGTGGTACCAGTGCCAGGCCTCCTCATTTATTGGCTCACCAACCGTACCTATCACCTTTAGTGAATCTAGATTATAGGGCTCTACCGGCTCAGTACCATAAGCTTGTAATGCTCTAATAGCAGTTGGGGCTGTATAAAACTGATTTACCTTATACTTATCACATATTTCCCAAAATCTGCCTGGGTTGGGATATGTCGGCACTCCCTCGAACATGATAGAAGTAGCTCCATTGAGCAATGGGCCATAGACAATGTAAGAGTGACCAGTGATCCATCCTACATCTGCGGTACACCAATAGACATCGCCAGTGTTATATTGAAATACATTTTGAAAGGTATAGGAAGAGTAAACCATGTAGCCTCCACAGGTATGAACCACACCTTTTGGCTTACCGGTAGACCCAGATGTATAGAGGATAAAAAGTAAATCTTCAGAGTCCATCTGCTCAGCTTTATTCTCTTTTGAGACTCCTTCAATCACATCGTGCCACCAAAGATCAAAATTATCTTTCATCTCAACTTCCTGGCCTGTGCGCTTAAGCACAATTACTTTTTCAATACTATCGGTAGCGGCTATAGCCTCATCAACCACTTCCTTGACAGGTATTTTTTTATCACCACGATAATTACCATCTGAAGTCAACACCATTTTTGCCTTGCAATCGTCAATGCGATCTGCTAAGGACTTTGAAGAAAATCCGGCAAACACTACAGAATGCACCGCACCAATACGAGCGCAAGCCAACATGGCTATAGCTGCCTCCGGTACCATAGGCATATAGATAATAACTCTATCACCTTTTTCCACGCCTTGTTCTTTCATGGCATTGGCAAACTGACAAACCTGTTCAAATAATTCGCGGTAAGTAAGTATGCGATGGTCTTCATCAGGGTTGTTGGGTTCCCAAATGATGGCGGGCTTATCGCCTAAAAGAAATAAGTTCTTTTCTAATATATTTTCTGTGATATTGAGCTTTGCATTTACAAACCATTTTACGTCTGGTTTTTCAAAATCCCAGTCTACAACTTTATCCCAGCGTTTTTGCCAATAAAAAGAATCTGCAATTCTTGACCAAAAACCCTCAGGGTCTTGAACAC
>NZ_SMMD01000479.1 GCF_009711475.1 Fulvivirga aurantia | reverse complement strand
GACTTCTCCCCTTAGGTTGCACTGAACTTTTGGCATTTATTAAGTAAAATTGCATTATGGTTTTATACAATGTAACGGTAGGTATAGATAAGGACATCGAGGCTGAGTGGGTAGAGTGGATCAAAGAAAAGCACATCCCGGATGTAATGGCCACTAAGATGTTTGTGGAATACAAAATGTTTAAAGTACTTAATCAGGATGAAGAGGAAAGCATCTCTTACTCTATACAGTACTTTGCAAAAACCATAGAAGATGTAGTAAATTACCTCGACAACCATGCTCCTCCTCTGGTGCGAGAGCACAGAGACCGCTTTTTAAATAAGCATGTTGCGTTTCGCACTTTATTACAACAAGTCTAAATACCATTTAAAGACAAAAGCGGCTTACTAACTGCCTTATCGGCCTCTTAACTGCTTTTATTAGACCTCAGGCAGAAAAATTAGCACTTTCATAAGTTCAAACGACTCAAAACTTATGAAAACGTTATTGCTTGAACCAACAGAAGACTCTCCATTAGTAAAACTTGACCCAGCTAAAGGTCATATGCTGATTACAGGTAGATCTTATATGGTTGATGCCTCTACATACCTAAAGGCTATGACCGATTGGTTTAGAAACTATATGGTCAATCCTCAGCCGCGAAACATAATTGAGCTGGAGTTTGAATATTTAAACTCTTCATCTCATAGTATGCTTATCTATCTTTTGGAGGAGATTAACAAGTACCACATCATGGGACATAATTTTGAAGTCATCTGGCGATACCATGAAGATGACGAGTATTTGCAAGACATCGGCCAGGAGCTTCAGGAGTCATTTGATTTACCTATTGTAGAGCAGGTTTTAGTTTAAATCTATACTACAATTGATCCACTCACCATCGAGGTGAGCTTTATAATATTTTTTGTAGAAATTGATAGCAGGCTCGTTCCAATCGAGTACCTGCCACATCATACCTGTGCAATTTTCCTCACGCCCTTTTTCGATCACTTTATCGAAAAGGAGCTTACCGGTGCCTTTACCTCTGTGTTTTTCGGAAACCACTAAATCTTCCAGATACATTCGTTTTCCTTTCCAGGTAGAATATCTGTAATAATAAATCGCAATCCCTACGATACTATCATCGTCTTCTGCTACAAATAGGCCGTAAATTGAGTTGTCACCAAACCCATCCTTTTCCATTTGAGCTACCGTATTCTCTACCTGATCGGCCGCTTTTTCGTATTCGGCTAACTCCACAATCAGCTCTAATACCCTCGGCAAGTCTTCTTTTTTTCCGGGTCTTATATTCATGGCTATTGATCTTTTTTGGCCAAAGGAGGTATTATATCCATGTTATACCAGGCAAAAGCGTACTTATCTGCCTCTTGCTCTATGGTTTTTGAGATTGGCGTACCGGCACCATGGCCGGCATCTGTCTCAACTCTGATTAAAACAGGGTTATCACCTTCGTGCTTTTCCTGAAGCGTTGCAGCAAATTTGAATGAATGTGCCGGTACCACCCTATCATCATGATCAGCAGTAGTTACCATCGTAGCCGGGTACGCTACTCCTTTTTCAAGATTATGAACAGGAGAGTAGCCCAGTAAGTAATCGAACATCTCTTTTGATTCTTCAGAAGTGCCGTAATCAGAAGCCCATCCGGCACCTGCGGTAAATTTATGATAGCGGAGCATGTCTAAAACGCCCACAGCCGGAAATGCTACCTTAGCCAAATCAGGACGTTGAGTCATGGTAGCACCTACTAGCAAACCTCCATTTGATCCACCCGCAATAGCCAGGTAATCACTTGAGGTATATTTATTTTCGATTAAGTATTCGCCAGCAGCTATAAAGTCATCAAACACATTTTGCTTTTGCATTTTGGTACCTGCTTTGTGCCATTTTTCGCCATACTCTCCTCCACCTCTGATGTTTGGTTGGGCATATACGCCACCATTCTCAAGCCAAACAATACGCGAAGTACTGAAGCTAGGCCTCAACGACACATTAAAGCCGCCATAACTGTATAGGTACGTAGGGTTTTTACCATTAAGCTCAAGGCCTTTTTTATGAACTATGAACATAGGCACCTCAGTACCGTCTTTACTCTTATAAAAAACCTGTTTGGTTTCGTAGTCTTCAGGATTGAAATCTACCTCAGGTTGCTCGTACAAAGTAGATTTACCTGTTGCAATATCATATTCGAAAATTGAAGATGGATAAGTGAATGAGGTAAAAGAATAGTAAATGGTTTTGTCCTGCTCTCTTCCAGAAAACCCAGTTGCCGTACCTATTCCGGGTAATTCAATCTCCCGTTCCAGCTTACCTTCGAGGCTATACTGTTTAATCTCAGTCTTGGCGTCTACGAGATAATTGGCAAAGATTTTACCTCCCCCTGTAGCGACACTTAACACATTTTCACTTTCGGGAATAAATGTTTTCCAGTTTTCAGGCGCAGGGTTTGAGGCATCTACTTCAACCACACGGTTGTTTGGCGCATCTAGGTTAGTATTTATCAGCAACTTGGAACCTACACTAGCCAATACATAATGATCGTTATCAAAGCCCGCTACCACTTGTACTATCTCACTGTTTGGTTTAGATAGGTCCTTGATATATAATTCGTTTCCGCTTGTACTTTCTGCAGCTGAGATCACTAAAAATCGATTGTCTTCTGTGAGGTAAGAGCCGACATACCTTCTTGGTTGGTCTTCACCACCAAATATCAGTTGATCTTCACTCTGCAAAGTACCTAGTTTGTGATAGTATAATTTATGAAATTGTGTCTTACCAGACAGAGCAGAGCCTTGCTTGGGTTTATCGTAGCTACTATAATAGAAACCATCATTTTCCTTCCAAGACAGGCCACTAAATTTAATATCATATAGTGTATCACCAACAATTTCTTTGTTCTCGGCTTTCATTACAATGGCCTTTCGCCAGTCAGAACCACCTTCTGAAATGAGGTATGCAAACAATGACCCATCATCAGAAAAGCTAGTGCCTGCCAATGAGATGGTACCATCTTCTGTAAATTTATTGGGATCTATAAAAACCTCTGGCTCACCGTCAAGGGTTTTCTTACGATAAAGTACACTTTGGTTTTGCAG
>NZ_SMMD01000336.1 GCF_009711475.1 Fulvivirga aurantia | reverse complement strand
AATGAATAAATTTTTACGCATCCTCTCTCAATCATTTTTATACGCAATCTCTGTCATAGCTCTTCTGGCAATTACAGGATATATTTATCTCTACGTGTTGCCTAAAGGGCCGGAAGTAACTGAACCCTCCCCTATTGAAATTGGTGAAGACAGCTTTGTGATGTATGCCTATAAAGACTCAAAGCGTAAATCTTTAAAAGTATGGACTTATAAGCCGCACAGTTGGCAAAATGGAGATAGAATTATATTTGTGATGCACGGAGGTGGCAGAAACGCAGATGATTACCTCGCAGCCTGGACCGACTTAGCTGAGCAGCAAAACCTATTGGTCATAGCTCCTGAGTTTGCCAACAAGTTTTCAAAATATACCACGAACGATTATCAGGAGGGTAATCTGTTTACTTTCTTCGGTACGAAAAACCCGGAGGAAGAATGGGCTTACACTGTAATCGAGAATATTTTTGACCACATCAAATCTGTTGATGGTATAACCAATAAATCCTATGATATATTTGGGCATTCTGCTGGCGGTCAATTTGTGCACAGAATGGTTTTACTTAAGCCGGAGGCACGAATAGGTACGGCTATCGCTGCGAACTCAGGCTTCTATAGCTTACCTGACACCAACCTTTCTTTTCCATACGGAATGAAAAATACCGTTACAGACCCGGTAGCTAACTTAAAGGAAGCATACTCTAAAAGGTTGATCATTTTGCTCGGTGAGTTAGACAATGATCCATCTTTAGGCGTGTTTAGAAAAACAGAAAATGCCATGCAACAGGGTAGCCATAGACTCGAAAGAGGCACAAATTTTTATGCAGCAAACCTCCAGCTCAGCGAAGCTAAAGAATGGTCTTATCGTTGGAAAATAGACACCGTAACTCAAGTTGGTCACAACTATAGAAAGATGTCAGAGGCTGCTATAGAATGGATTAAGTAACTGAAAAATAGTTCTCAATTTTAAAGAGCCTTTTTATCCACTCTTGATCTTTTCTAACCGCTACACCAATTATAGAGTGATTTCTTGCTTCTCATAGCATATCTTATTTGTACAAAATACTTGATATAACTTACTCTCGATCATAAAGTCATGAAAGCAATATTACTCAACGAATACGGTCTTCCAGATGTGCTGAAAGTTGGAGAAGTTGATAAGCCTGTACCACAAGATGATGAAGTTCTTATAAAGATCAAGGCAACCTCCATCAACGATTGGGATTGGGGCCTGGTGCAGGGTAAGCCATTTGTAATTCGAATGATATACGGCTTTAAAAAACCTAACATTAACATACCCGGAGTAGATATCTCGGGAGTAATCGAAGAGGTTGGTAATAACGTAAATGCATTTAAAATCGGTGATGAGGTGTACTGTGACCTATCTGACGGTACTTTTGGTGGTTTTGCCGAGTATGTGTGTAGAGCTGAAAGTAAATTACACAAAAAACCATCAAACATCAGCCACAATGAAGCTTCCGCCCTGCCTCATGCCGGACTTCTTGCCCTTCAGGGTCTCATAAAAGGCAAAGTCAAATCCGGACAGCATGTCCTGATCAACGGTGCAGGAGGTGGTGTTGGCACATTGGTTATCCAAATTTTGAAATCATACGAGCTTATCGTTACCGGTGTCGATAGCCTTGAGAAACATGCTCTTATGAAATCATTGGGGTATGACCATGTGATTGATTATAAAAAGGAAGACTTTACCGCAACTGGCGAAAAATATGATCTTATTCTTGACACCAAATCAAACCGGTCTGTTTTTAAATATGCTCGAGCTCTAAGTAAGAATGGCTGCTATATTACCGTAGGTGGGACAATGAAACGGCTATTTGAAAT
>NZ_SMMD01000757.1 GCF_009711475.1 Fulvivirga aurantia | reverse complement strand
CTAATCACTTGCAATCACTTTTCTTCTGGTGTATAGAGTAATTTTTCGTTAGCAAAATCATAAAGTGTAAGTCGTCTAAGATCGTAATAGGCAGTCCAGAATGATTTTAATGCGTTGATGTAGCTGCGTTTTGCATCATCTTTCTCAGTTAAGGCAATATTTAGGTTAGTTATATCTATTTTACCAATAAGGTACCTGTTTTGTGACACCATATACCTTTCCTGAGCTACTTCATCAGACTTTTTGGTTATTTCCAATTGACTTCTCAATACTTCAAACTGTCTTACCTGTGTTAAGATTTCCTGCTCAAAATTAAGCTCGTCTTGAGCAATCACATAGTCAGAAAGTCGCTCATTGGCCAGAGCAGTTTGCATTCTTGCCTTGTTTCTTCCCCAATCCATAATTGGAATGCTAAAGCTTATGTTAGCTCGCTGTTCATTTAAAGGATCATTATAGACATCATTCAGCTCATCACCACTATCGTTCCAACCAACAGTCGCTGTTATGTTAGTTTGAAATCTCTGTCCTTTGGCTCTCGCTACCTCACGTTCCGCTTCGATCCTTCGTCTTTCAAAGGCCAGGAAATCAGCTCTATTACTCTTTGCATATTCTAAAGCTTCACCATAATTGATCTCAAATTGAGGTATACTTTCGGGAAGTCTTAATTGAAAAGGAGTTTCATCATTTAAACCAATAAAAGACCTTAGCTGCAACTG
Source organism: Fulvivirga aurantia (assembly GCF_009711475.1). Classification (GTDB taxonomy): domain Bacteria; phylum Bacteroidota; class Bacteroidia; order Cytophagales; family Cyclobacteriaceae; genus Fulvivirga; species Fulvivirga aurantia. Next base: position 6,660 of record NZ_SMMD01000757.1, on the reverse strand, counting down.
AGAGGTTTCCAAATCTAGTTTAGCCTGCGCTACCCCTTGTTTTGATCGTAATAGCTGAAGCTCAACCTGTAATAAGTTGTTTCTTGAAGTAGTACCTATATTATATCGTCCTTCTTCGATTTTGTAAATAGTGTCATTGTTAGCCAGATTAAATTCAGCTATCTGTAGGTTGATTTGAGCTACGAGATAGGAAAAGAATAAATCTACAGCCTGACGTGAGATGGCCTCCTTTTCTTCTACAAATTCTCTTTTTGACTCCTCAAACCTTAAAGGCTCAGTCCTTTTGTCCCAACGCAATTGATTAAATGCAAATACCGGTTGACTTAGACTTATATTGATTGGCGACCCTCTATAAATTTGATTTTCGATATCATCTCCCAACACATCAAAATAAAACAGATTCGAATTTATCGATACATTACCTCCTGTGAAAGGAATAGGTTGTTCCAAACCTAAATTTACTTGTGAGTTAAGCTGATTTACCGGCACAAAACCAAATGTACCATCAGGTTGCTGCACTCTATCAAATGCCTTGGCATAACCGGGCGCTGAGCCACTCAATCTCAATTGGGGGTTATAGTTGGACTTATAAAACCTGTATTGCCAATACCGATTCTCCTTTCGAGTTTCCGCCTGTTTGGCAGCTGGAGACTGCTGCACTGCCCTGTCTATGATTTCGCCTAGAGAAAATTGAGCCTTTTGGGCATTTACAGTCATTGTTGTTGCCACTATAACAAAACAAACTGATAAGAAAAATTTATTACTCATACCTTAAAGATGAAATTGGGTCTTGTCGAGCGGCTTTACGCGCGGGGGCTATACCAAAGATTAATCCCACGGTGGCTGCTACTCCAAATGATAATATGATTGAAGAAAATGAAACTATTGTTGGTATTTCGGCTACTTCTGCTACGAGATAAGCCAGTGACACACCTAATAATATACCAATTATGCCACCTGAAACGCTAATCATTACTGCCTCGAATAAAAATTGATTGATGATATCACTTTTCTTAGCTCCTAAGGATAAGCGAAGTCCGATTTCTTTAATTCTTTCAAGCACAGAGGCCAGCATGATATTCATTATACCAATACCTCCTACTAATAGAGATATACCGGCAATCGCACCAAGCACGTAATTGAATATATCATTGGTACGTTGTTGCTGTTTAAGTAAAAGTTCAGGGATTTCGATCTCAAAATCTACAACCTCAAAATGTCGTCTTTGAAGAAGACGAGAAAGCACATCTGCCGTTGGGTTAAGCATTTTTGTTTCATCTACCTGCACTACCAGACGATCAAGTTGGTGATAATTCGCGTTCTTTTTTGACCCTTCTCCATTTCCGTCTCCGTCCATAATAATGATCATACCTCCGCCCCCTCTGTTGGCATTTCGAATCATCGCTTGTGTAACCAGGTCTCTGTTTTCATAGCGAATCAATACCGTTTGTAGTGGCGTATAAACATCCATGTTATAATCACGAATGCCCAGGTTGGAAATACTCTTGTTACTAATCACACGCTCCTTGAGTACCCCAATCACTTTAAGCCAATTGCGGCCACATTTGATGGTTTTACCTATTGGGTCCTCGGTAGGAAAAAACTTGGACTTAATTGATTTACCAATGATACAAACAGGCGCTCCTTTTTTGAGTTGATCTTCGTTAAACATCACACCCTCGGCCAGTTCAAAATTGCTTATTTTGAAATAGCTAGGTTCTACCCCTACTAGTTTGGCAGATCTCCTCACCCCACCTTTGATCAGGTATGTATCAATTACTATTTCAGGGCTTACAGTGGCAAGACCAGGTACAACTTTTTTAATCGCCTCAACATCTCTCATGGTAAGGCCTGGAGAAAACTTCTGTTTCTCGCTGGCATCTTCAAACCCCTCCTCTATTTCTTCTTCAGTTTGCTCCACTACCGGAGAAACCACGATGTTATTTACTCCTACAAGTTTTATTTGCTCTAAAATTTCTTCTTGTGCTCCGTTGCCTATGGCGAGCATGGCGATTACAGCGGCTACTCCAAAAATAATACCCAGCGCGGTGAGTATTGATCGTACGCGATTGGCAACAACGGCCTCAATCGCTATATATAAGTTAGCTAAAAGTCGTTGATCCATATTTACTTTTGAGTCTTCATACGACCACCAGCACCTCTTTTTCTTTTTGACAAGTCACTCTCTTCAGCAGCAACCTGTTCTACTTCCTCTTCTTTATTTCTTTTTCCATCCAACTCTGGCAAAAGTGCTACTTCTGCATCATTCATACCATCAGGAATCGATAAGTATAATTGGGTCCCGTCATCTACGCCACTTTCTATCACCGCCTCATCTGTATTGGTAGCACCAACCAGCACCTCCTGTTTAGATACTTTCATACCATTTTTTACAAACACATAAGTAATAGAGTCATTTTGACTATGCAGACACTCAAGAGGTATGTGTACCACATCTTCGAGTGTTTGGGCAATAATAGCATTACTCGTAGTCATGGAAGGCTTTAGTAATGGATCACTCCCATCGACCTGTACATCCACCTGAAATACCTTGGCGTCAGAATTCGGCCTTTGTTCACCTACGTTGGCCACGCTTATTACCTTACCTGTCAACTTCTTTTCCGGAAAGGCATCCAACCCGATCTCTACAGGTTGTCCGGTTTTAATTTTACGTACATCTACTTCGTTGACATAAGTTTTAGAAAGCATAACCGATAGGTCCGGAAGAGTGGCTACCACAGGGTCCCACGCACTGATCTGAGAGCCTTCTTTCATTGGCCTGCCATCCCAGCCTTTGCGATAGATTAACATACCACTTTCGGGAGCTTTTATATTAAATGAGCTCCTTAGCTCCATCATTGCATCAAATTCCCTTCTGGCTTTGCCTAGCGCTGCAGATACTTCCATCATTTTGGCCTTGTTCTGCTCGTGTTTAATTTTATAGTTTTCTTTAGCTTGTGTATAGGCTCTTTTTGCCTTTTCCAGGTCAATTTCAGCCTGTTTTATGGTGGCAGGTGGCTCGAATTTAGATTGCTCTAAGACAATTTTTCTCTCCTCAACGGCATATTCCAGGTTGATCAATTCATCTCTGGCCTGACGCATTTGCAGTGTCGTATCTAATTTGGTTTGGGTATACTGTGACTGTTTCTGATCAAGCTCTGTTTGTGCATCACTGATCTTATTTGTTAATTCTGATGGGTCTAAAGTAGCTATCCAATCACCCTTTTTCACATTTTTTCCTTCTTCGGCAATGCTTTGAATATTCACATTATAGATTCGGAAGTTTCGTAGACCACTTGGCCCCATTATTTTCACCGAACTTTTAGCTTCCAACTCTCCTGTTGTGTTTATTCTTACTTCAAAAAGACCTTTTTCAGCCTTTACCGTAATTTCATTCCCATCAGCAGCTTTGTTGCCTTTTACAATAAAGAAGCCTATGACAACTACCGCCACTACTCCAATTGCTATTACTACTTTCTTATTCATTGAGATATTATTTGCCTTATGTAATTCAAAACTAATTAATTAGTCTATGAATATTTCTCCATACATCAACTCCACCATCCGTGTATAAAATAAACTAACGCAATTTGGACTATAAAATTACTATACCAATACATTATTATCTTTTTTTATTATTACGAATAGAATATATCTTATCAATGCGCTATTTTTTGATTTTTTTAATAAAAGAACAATTGGTGAATAGGTCTTAATTTTAGCTTTAATAAGGGTAAGCTAAAGAAAGTTTGTACGGGGTTCTTTAACTTTGGCGGCCATGAAACGACTCATCAGTTTTATAATAAGAAAAATACCTCGAAAGTACCTCCAGCTCGTAAGTGAGCCGTCACTCAAGGTGGTTGGTCTTTTTTTGAGAGGAAATAAATATACCTGCCCGATCATCAATAAGAGCTATCGTAAATTTCTGCCCTATGGCAGAATAAATCCACGAGAAAATGCCCTTTGCCCTGATTCTCTTTCTCTTGAGAGACACCGCTTGCTGTGGTTGTATTTGAAGGAGAAAACCAACTTTTTTAAGGAGCCCTTACATTTTCTGCATATAGCACCCGAGCAGTGCTTTATGAAAAAATTTGAAGAGAAACACGGAGAAGGTTATATCACAGCCGACCTGGAATCACCTTTGGCAAAAGTGAAAATGGATGTTCATAATATTCCGTTTGAGGAGAATACCTTTGATGCTGCCATGTGCAATCATGTGATGGAACACGTAGATAGTGACGTACAAGCAATGACAGAAATCTACAGAGTGCTTAAACCTGGTGGCTGGGCTATTATGCAGGTACCATTTTTTAGTCCTATCCCAGAGGAGACTTTTGAAGATGCTTCGATAAAATCTCCTGAAGCTCGGGAAAAGGCCTTCGGACAAGATGACCATGTAAGACTTTATGGTAAAGATTACCCTGACAGGATACGTTCAGCAGGTTTTGAAGTGATAGAAGATGATTTCATTCATACCATACCATCTGATTTAGTAGAACGATATGCATTACCGAAAAATGAAATAATCTATTTCTGTAAGAAGAACTAGCCTTGAGTTATTTTCCTCCACCCTTCGGTGAAAAAGCCTATACCGTAAGCAAAAAGCTGAGTAAATGAAGTAGCTATGCTGAGTATTGCTACTGCCAGGCTTTTGTTTTTGGAAAGTGAGTCTACAAAGATTAAAAAGTAATAGACAGCTAACAGACCTAATCCTACATAAAATAAGGAGAAACTTACCAAAGGCACTAACCACAGGGCGAGAAAACCTGCCGTAAATACTGCCGGAAACAGATGTACCAGCTTGATCTCTTCCGGATAGAATCTGCTTATATTTATTCTGGCGCGACCAAAGAAGTGTAATTGATTGTAAAACTGACTAAGGCTTGTTCTTCTCTTATGGTATACATAAGCCTCTTCAATCAATCCGGTTTTAAACCCGCCTTCTATTATTCTGATGCTAAACTCAATATCCTCACCCATTCGAGTGATTTTATATCCCTTGGTTTTCTCAAAAACCTCGGCTGATATGCCCATATTAAAGCTTCGAGGATGAAAAGCTCCCATGCGCTTTTTACCTCCTCTTATACCACCTGTTGTGAATACAGAAGTCATGGAATAGCTTATGGCTTTCTGAATGGGTGTGAAACTATCGTGCGCTTTATCCGGTCCTCCAAAAGCATCTAATTGATGTTTGTTGAGGTACTCATTTACAATCTCAAAGTAGCTTTTCGGTATCAGGCAGTCTGAGTCAAACACAACATAATAGTCTCCTTTTGCTCTCTCAAAACCAAAATTTCTGCTAAATCCCTGACCAGTGTTGGGCTTGTAGTAATAAGAAATATTTAGCAGTTTACCGTATTTCTCTACAATGTGGTCGCATTTTTTAGTAGAGCCGTCTTCAATAATTAATACCTCAAAATGAGTATAACTTTGCTTCGTAAGACTATGAAGGAGTTCGTCTACTTCGTCCGGCCTGTTGTAGACTGGTATAACAATGGAGAAAAGTCTCATTACTCTACGCCAATCTTATCTACGACCAGGTATTCGTTTTTTGAGTTAGACTTCATGGCTATCATCTCGGCCAGGAAACCTGTTAAGAAAAGTTGGACCCCAACTATGAGCGCCACCAATGCCAGGAAAAACAGTGGTTGGTCTACTACATCCCGAGCAGGTATTTTAGCATAAATCTGGTACAGTTTCATGCCGATTACATAGCAGGTTATAAAAAACCCTGATGCAAATGAAATGGTACCGAGCGTACCAAAGAAGTGCATAGGCTTCCTTTTAAACTTTGACACAAAGGTGATGGAAAGCAAGTCTAAAAAGCCATTGATAAAACGCTCCAGACCAAATTTAGTATTACCGTATTTTCGCTCTCTATGTACTACAGATTTCTCTCCGATCTTCGTAAAGCCATTCCATTTGGCAATTACAGGTATGTAACGGTGCATCTCACCATACACCTGAATATGCTTAACGACTTTAGCATTGTATGCCTTCAGCCCACAATTAAAATCATGAAGTTTGATACCGGAAATTTTTCTGGTAATGTAATTGAAGAATTTTGAGGGTATGGTCTTACTTATCGGATCGTGGCGCTTTTTCTTCCAGCCGGAGACCATATCATAACCTTCTTCGGCAATCATACGGTATAGTTCCGGTATTTCATCCGGACTGTCCTGCAGGTCGGCATCCATGGAGATCACAACTTTGCCTTCGGCAGCCTTAAATCCTGTATTTAGTGCAGCAGATTTTCCAAAATTACGATTGAATTTAATGCCTTTAACAGACGGGTTGACCAAGGCAATCTGCTGTACCACTTCCCAACTATTGTCTATACTTCCATCATCTACCAAAAGCACTTCATAAGTAAAGCCGTGCGTTTGCATCACACGGCTTATCCAATCACAAAGTTCTGGCAGCGATTCTTCTTCATTATAAAGCGGAATCACCACCGAAATATCTACAGCATAAAGCATATTATACTTCTAATTCAGGGTTACTATTTTTAGTGAATGCACTAATGATCAAAGATATGATAAATCCAAAAAATAAGCCTCCCAAAATACCAAATACTGCCATGAGCTCAGGGCTGGTAAAAGTTTCAGTCATTGACATAGCCTGATCAATCTGATCATCGCTCATTCCACTTTCCTGCAT
>NZ_SMMD01000251.1 GCF_009711475.1 Fulvivirga aurantia | reverse complement strand
CTGCGTAAATCGGTGGTAGTAGCAAAATCATAAGCATACCCAAATTGTAGTTTTTCAGTAACCTGAAGTTGAAACAATGCATCAAATGAATCGAAAGACCTCCAGGATACACCCACCCAGATCACTTCATTGATTAATAAATTTGCATTTAAATCAATTTGAAGGGGTGCACCATCAACAGCTTTTACCAAAACATTGGGCTTAAGCTTCAAGTTCTGGTCTATATCCAGCACATAACCAGCCTGAGCAAAATAATGTCTCACGATCTTAGCGTCTGAATCTTCATTGTCCTTATCAAATGCAGTTTCGATCAATTGAGGGGCTGAAACTCCTGCATAGAACTTATCAGTTGTATAATAAGCTCCGAAACCAACATTAGGATGAAACTCCCTTACATCTCCCGTTGCAAAAACTGGATTAGTTTCAGAAACTTCGCTGAACCTGGCATCGTATGAGGTAAAACCTCCCTGTAGACCGAGCGCTATACTGCTTCCATTTACAAAAGGTATTTTGTAGGAATAAGAAGCGTAGGCTCCGGTTTGTTCTGTAACACCTATTTTGTCGTGTAACACGAGGAGCCCCAGACCTATTCGATTATTAAAAACCGGGGAGTGAATGCTGAGTGTTTGGGTGCTAGGTGCACCATCAATACCCGTCCACTGCTCTCTGGCCATGGCTGTAACACTAATGGCCTCATGACTACCTGCATATGCTGGATTGAGTGCAAGACCATTAAACATATACTGTGTGAACATCACTTGTTGCTGACCATAGGAGGCAAATCCTACAGTCAACAAAAGAATGACAAGTGTTATTTTAATATTCTTCATCTTACAATTAATTATCGTTTGACTATTACATATCCAGTTACAGGCTTACTACCATCACCCAGGTCGATCACGTAGAAGTAGGTACCGTCAGGCACGTCCGTTCCGATGAGCAATCTTCCATTAGCAACGCCTGTCCAGGCATTATCATCATTATTATATCCTTCGGTTTCAAAGACGAGGTTACCCCATCTGTTGAACACCTTCACTGAGTTATCAGGGAAAGCTTCGATACCTTCAATAACCCATGTACCGAACTGGCCACTTCCCGGAGTGAAACCTTCACTTGGGTCAAGTCCGCAGACGTCAGAATCAAGATAGTTAGGCACTCCGTCTTCATCACAATCATCATTGGTAGGATCACCATCTGTGTTGTCATCTTCTCCTGCAGTAGGTATACCATCGCCATCATCATCAGTGTCCAGATAATCCGGTGTACCGTCTCCATCAGTGTCGTCATTGGTAGGATCACCATCACCGTCTACA
>NZ_SMMD01000714.1 GCF_009711475.1 Fulvivirga aurantia | reverse complement strand
GTAGCGCTGGGTGTAGAGGATGCATTTATTGCAGTTTATTATCAAGGAAAGAGAATTGCTATTTTACTATATAATCAGTAATATCAATTAGTGGGCATATGTAAACACATAAAACAAAGTGTATTGGTCGTGGTCATACTGCTATTGACCAACAGCATACCTATGGCCACGCCAGGTAGATTAGACGGTCCACCAGACCCTAATGCTAAAATAAAGGCCTTGTTTTTATATAATTTCACCAAATATGTCGAGTGGCCGGCAGCCACAGCCTTAATGACTCCCAGTTTTAGAATTGGAGTTTATGGTGAATATCCCAACTTAGTGAAAGAGCTAAACAACATGGCTGCGACTAAAAAGCACAAAGATCAGCCGTTCAAAATCATCAACTTTTTCTCAATAGAAGATGCGGTGCCTTGCCATATTATATACATAGCCCCGGAAAAAACAGATGATATTACGGCATTGAAGCGTAAGCTCGATGTGCCTATACTTATAGTAAGTGATGAGATAGGTGCAATAAATAAAGGAGCAGTCATCAATTTCTTTTATGAAAGCAGCAAACAGCGCATGGAGATAAGCCCTGCTAATGCTGAAAAGGATAATTTAAAAGTGAGTAGTCAGTTGTTGGGGGTCTCTAAAGTGGTAAATTAAATGATTAGGCTTTTAACCATATTGATTTTTATACTATGCAGCTTAAGCACTTATGCGCAAAACGGTAATTTATTGAGCAAGTCTTACAACAGTTATAAAGCCGGTGAGCTATCAGAAGCTAAAATATTGATCGACTCCGCAGCCCAGAGCGATCAATATAAGTCTCAAATTCTTACCTGGTATCTTAAAGGTTTTATCTATAAAGACCTGTTTAAAAAAGAGCCATCTGATGCTGCACGATCAGAAGCTGTTACCTCTTTTGCTAAATTATTGGAAATAGACAGCACGCAAAAGTATGAGGCTGAAAGCAAACAAAATCTTAAATACCTGGCGAGTACATATTACAACGAGGCCATGCAATCATTAGCTACTAACCCCCAAAAATCTGACAGTTTGTTTCAGAGCTTTGAGGCTGCTATGAATCTCACAAATGACAGTACTTTCGACCTGAAGGGTAGCAGAATGAAATACCTGCTGGCAAGAGGCACTACTTACGTACAAAAGTATAGAAGTGATACTACGGAAGTAGCCAGAGAGGAGGCAATCGCATCCTTTCAAAAGGTGTTAGCATTAGATTCTCTCAATAAAAAGGCCAATTACAACCTGGGCGTGATTTACTACAACCAGGCCGTTAACCTGATTTTAAATGCTGATTATGACGAAATAGACATACTGGCGTTGAGCGAATTTGAGGATAAATCGATCGAGCTATTTGAACAATCATTGCCCTATATGAAGGCCGCATATCAGGTAGACCCTCAGGATGTAAATATTTTAGAAGGACTTGCCGGTATTTATTTTGGTTTAAAAGAATTTGAGACCTCTAATAAATACAAAGAGGAGCTTAAGGCTTTGAGCGAGTGATTACACCTCCCGCTCAAATTCATCAATTTCTTTAAGAAAGATCAGAGCCTCTGTTATTTGACTGCCATTACCACTCAGTAGCTTATTCATCCACGGTTTTTCAGCATTTTTTGGACTTAGCTTTTTATGAGCCCAAAGGGCTCCAAGGGCAAATAAAAACATCACTGGCAACTGCCAAAGCAGCCAGCTGGTGTCAGCCACAGCCACTATATCAACGCCAAAAATCACTTTAAAGAACATAACTACGAAGACCATATAAAGCGGAAAAATCCATACAGCTAATCTCATATATCTTATAATGACAAGCTTTAAGTGACTAAGGCGTTTCTGCAGCTCAGCTACAGGTGCGCCATAATCGAGCCTGCTAATAAGTTCCAGCTCATGCACTGCGGCTATACTGATGAGCAGAGTCCATAAAGCCAGCAAACCGCTCGAGGCAGCAATTGGTATCGATGAGCTATTTCCTATGGCAAAAACCACAAAGAAGAAAGTTACCATTACATAAAAAGCTAAAGTAATACCTGTCATCCAGGTCAGCTTCCTGATTTTAGATTTGGCCTTATCCAGGTTTGTTCTTCTTAGCAGTTCAAGATTGAGCTGGTAGTTGCGGTCAAGCTTCTTTTCATAAGACTGCCATATACTTTTTATTTCTTCGAGTTCCATCATAGCGTGTTTATGTTTTCAAATTGTACTTTAAGCTTTTGTTTTATCCGATTAATTTTGGTGCCTACATTACTTTTAGAAATGTTTAGAATGTTGGCAATTTCCTCATGACTGTTGCCATCGAGGTACAGTATCATAAGTGCCTTGTGCATCTGGTCGAGGTTATTGATAAACTGCTTGAGTAAGTCGATTTGCTCATCATAATTTGGACCTTCCGATGGGGCGATCTGCAAAAAGGACTCGTCAAAATCTGCACTGTGGTTAGCTCGTGTTTTGGACTTTCTATAAAATGAAATGGCCACGTTTAGCGCTATACGGTAGATCCAGGTAGATATTTTAACTCGCCCGTCAAACTTTTCAAAACTATTCCAAAGCTGAATGATCACGTCCTGCACAAGATCTTTCTCATCTTCTTTGTCCCGGCAATACATATTGCAGACTTTAAAAATGATTTGCCTGTTCTCATCCAGGATGGCTAAAAAAGCTTCTTTACTCTTTTTCATAACACAATCGCTAATAGCAAAATAGTAATTTGCAGGAGAAAAAAAGCTGTACTTACTCGCTTAGTAGTTTGTAGTTTATCGACTAGACTCATGTGACTTAGGTTGTTTTACCTATTATTCGCATGAGAGTAGGAAAAATCACACTGAAGGATAGATTTTTTATTTAGACCGCGATATTTTTAATTTTTTAAAGTGTTTAAATGCTAAAATGGCAAGACCTGTAAGTATTAGAAATGGCCAAAAACTTATAGCAACTACAGTAAATGAAAGTAGTTTCTGCCACCCATTTGTAATGGCAGTAAGTAGTCTGGCTAGAAATCCTTCACGAGGTGATGAATGGTAGGTGTAAGGCAAAGTTTCGTAAAAGTCTACTGCGATAGTGCTGTAATTTATTTGTTTGCTGAGGTATTTAAACTGCCCCTGCAATGACTCTATTTCTATTCTTACATCATTTAAATTACGCTCTATCTCGAGCATATCTTTAACTTCAGTAGCTTTATCGAGAAGTTTTAAATAGCGATTTTCTAGTTGTTGTTTGTTTTTTATACGTGTGCTTAAATCATAATAGCGCTCAGTCACATCTTCTACATTGGTGGCCTTGTGGTCTATTTTCTTTGCAATTGCGGTGATTTTTGCAAACAGGCTGTCGTATTCAGGAGCCGGTACTCTTAAGACTAAATTGTAGTTAATCTGCTGAGTCGATCGGTTTTCGTTCTCATTTTCAATGTAAGCCTGATATGGCCCTAAAAACGATTGAATAATTTGATAGTCATGCGCTACATCGTCAGTTTCAAATTGTATGCGACCAGATTTAATGAGTTTTTGCTGGATGGTTGATTCTTGCGGAGTGGGAGGATGCTTGACAGCTGTAAACTCCATTATATCCATTGCCTCCAAGTATGCTATTTCTGCATAGTTATCATTTGTGAGTCGACTTTCGGTGCAGCTGGAAACAATAAAAGTCGTAATTATTAAAAGTAAAGTTCTCATAAGCGTCTTCATTGGGATTATTCACATAACTGCTATATCCCAACAAAGACACATATTTAGCCCACTAAGTTGGATTCACTTAAGTTGCTTGATAATTTTTATCAATCATCCTTCAGGCAATTGATTGGGTTTACTCGAGCTGCTTTAATCGTTTGAATGCTTACTGTTAACCATGCAATGAAAAGGGCTGTGAGTCCGGCTGCAGCAAAGAATATCCAGCTTAGGGTTATGCGGTAAGCAAAATTCGTCAACCAGTACTCGGCTACAAAGTAGCTTAGAGGTAGTGCAATGATGATTGCTGCAAGCACCATTTTGGTGAAATCACCGGATAGTAATTTTACAATGCTGAAATGTTTAGCACCAAGAATTTTTCTAATACCTATTTCCTTTTCTCTTCGCTCAGCAGTAAAGGCTGCCAAACCAAATAGGCCTAAGCAGGAAATAATTATAGCGACTACAGCAAATACCTGAGACAATGAAGATATACGCTTTTCAGAGAGGTATTGCGCATAATAATTTTGATCTAAAAACTCATAATCGAGCGTGTAGCCCGGGTTGAAATCCGCATAAAAGCTTTTGAGACTCTCGAGTGTTTCGCTCATGTTTTCACTCTTTACTTTGATGAAAGCATTGGGCAAAAATTCTGTATCATAGTGAAAGAGCATAGGCTGAACCTTTTCATGTAAGGTGGAGTAGATGAAATCTTTGGCTACTCCGACAATCACTTTGTCCTTTCCCCACAATTTTACTGTCTGCCCGATGGGATCTTCAAGCTCCATGACTTCGATAGCTGTTTCGTTAAAGATTATTTTGGAGTTTTCGTCAGCATATTCTTCAGAAAAATCACGACCAGCAACGAGTTCAATACCGAGAGTTTCTATAAGGCCATAATAGCTCCTTGCTTGTTCAAAAAGTATTTGTACATCAGGATCTTTACCTTCCCAATGTACTCCTGTGGTGCTATTGGTGCTTTTCATAAAATTATGAGAACTTGTAGAAGCACTCACCACACCTGGAATGCTTTCAACCTCAGTGATAAAGGTCTTCATGTTTTCTAAAATCCTACCTTCAACAGGTAGCTTTAGTACGTTTTCTCGCTTAATACCGAGGTTTTTAGACTGTATATATTCCAGCTGTTTGTACACCACAAGTACACCCACAATCATGACGATCGATAAAGTAAACTGAAATACCACCAGGCCTTTTCTTGTCCAAAGCTCTCCAAAACTACTGGTGAGCTTGCCTTTGATGATTTGAATAGGTTTAAATCCGGATAAATATAATGCCGGATAACTGCCTGCCAAAAGGCCCGTGGAAGCAGCAATTCCCACTATCATAAATATGACTTGTGGGGTAATTTGTATCGAAAGCAGTTTGCCTGTAAGCTGATTGAAGTAAGGAAGTAGTGCGATAACAAAACCAGCGGCCAATATTGTAGCTAGTGTGGCTATCATAAAAGACTCGGTGAGAAATTGATTAATAAGACTTTTCCTACTCGCACCTAATGATTTTTTTACACCTATTTCTTTTAAACGCCTGGCTGCCCGAGCTGTCGATAGGTTCATAAAATTAATGCAAGCAATTACTAGAATGAATAGGGCAATGGCTGTAAATAGCTTTACATACAAAATGCGGCCACCTACTATCTTGCCGTTATCAAAATCACCGCGTAGGTATAGATCAGAATATTTGGTAACAAATGGTGTCACATTGATGCCCGGTCTTTTTTCTTTAATAAGCCCGGCAATTTTTTCGTTAAAAGCATCAACATCTGTTCCTTCAGCCAACTCTACAAAGCCATAGGCGGTGTAGTTGCCCCAATGTACACCATCGCCCAATAAGTCATTGAAATTTTGAAACGGGATGGCAAACTCAAAAGTCTCTGTGGAGGCATTGGGCAAAGTTTGCATAATGCCTGTTACAGTTACGTCTCCCGTATCATCAAGTAAATGCCAGCTTAGCGATTTGCCAATTACATTTTCAGTAGTACCAAATAGTTTTACGGCAAGCCCTTCCGAAATTACAATGCTGTTTTTGTCATCAAACACCTGTGCGGGATCCCCATGCCTAAGTGGGTAACTAAATAGACTGAAGTACCCTTTCCCACCAAATTTGCCGGGAGCTTTAATCATCTCCTTACCATTAGACAATGCAAAGTTGTTGGCAAACCAATTGGTTTCAGTGTCTTCCACTCCCATGATTACTTCAGGGTATTCTTCCTCCAGGGTTTCTGGCAGTAATGAAGGTATTGCTGGGCCAGACCTTAGTTTACCGCTCTCTTCATGGTGCATGTAGATCTGGTAAATTTGATCATCCTTAGCATGAAATTTATTGACATTGAGTTCGTCATTGATCCATAAAGCAATTAGAAAAAAGCAGGTGAGTCCACTTGTAAGCCCTATGAGATTGATCAAAAACGAGCTTTTATATTTTAAAAAATTCCGATACGCAAGTTTGAAGTTG
>NZ_SMMD01000682.1 GCF_009711475.1 Fulvivirga aurantia | reverse complement strand
TGCTATTTTCTATTCTTTCATTTACGTTGGAGTAGTCCTGTTGTTGCAGAGGCTCTCCAACAAATTTTTCGTAAAGTTCAAGATACCTATCAGAAATTGATTTTACAACATCATCTGTCATTTCAGGTATCTTTTGGCCGTCTTTTCCCTGGAATCCTTCGCTTATCAGCCACTGTCTTACAAACTCCTTAGAAAGTTGCTTTTGTTGCTCACCGGCTAACTGACGTGATACAAATCCATCTTTATAAAAATACCTGCTCGAGTCTGGTGTATGGATTTCATCTATAAGGTAAATCTCTCCATTAATATGACCGAATTCATATTTGGTATCAACTAATATTAGTCCCTGCTTGGCTGCAATCTCAGTACCTCTGTCAAATAATTGCCTTGTGAGATTCTCTAATTGTTCGTAATCAGACTCTGCAACCAAACCCTGTTTGATAATTTCTTCTCTTGAAATATCTTCGTCATGCCCCTCATGAGCCTTGGTGGTAGGGGTTATAATTGGCTTCGGTAATTTATCGTTTTCTTTCAATCCTTCAGGCAGCGCAACACCGCAAACCTCTCGCTTACCATCTCGATATTCTCTCCAGGCGTGGCCGGCCAGATAACCTCTGATTACCATTTCAACAGGGTAAGTTTCGCACTTCATCCCGATGGCTACATTAGGATCTGGAGTGTCTAAAAGCCAATTGGGGCAAATGTCTTTTGTGGCTAATAAGTTTTTGGTAGCTATCTGATTGAGCACTTGACCTTTAAAAGGTATGGCTCTTGGTAGAATTACATCAAAAGCACTGATTCTGTCAGAGGCAACCATTGCCATTTTATCATCAAAAAAGTAGATGTCCCGTACTTTTCCTCTGTAAAAATCTGACTGTCCTTGAAATGAGAAGTTGGTTTCTTTTATTGCGTCCATGGCTGGTAAAAATAGTTACACATCAAAGATTATGAGCATCAATTGTGCTAAATATTATAAGCGGTCGATTTAGTTAGCTGTATCTTCAGCCGGTTCGGTTTTTAGTAATTTATTGTTTTGATAAAAGTCAACGGTAGTGGCTTCACCATTTTCGTCAAAATGTCTCCATTCTTTGACTTTACGATTGCCCACATACTCTCCGCTTAGTTTTAGTATGCCATTTTCGTAATATTCTTTATAGATGCCATGTTTTTTGTCATTATGAAAGGCGGTTTCCGTTTTTAATTGTCCATTTCTATAATACTCTTTTTGTACTCCATATTTCGCATCAAATTTAAATGGCTCCTCTGATGCTACCTGGCCATTGTCATAGTATGATACAGTCAGTCCATTTATCTTACCATTTTCATACGGTATGGTTTTTTTAGTGGTTCCATCAGAATAGTAGTAAGTCCAGGAATTGTGAGGAAGATCGTTGAGGTATACTTCCTTGATTGTGATGTTTCCTAAGCTATCGTATTTGGAGTTGGTTTGCTGCCTTTTTTCTTTCACCGTCTTTACTTCAATGAGCTCCTTAAGCGATCCGTCTCTATAATAGTCTTTGTTTGTACCCGTTAGCTTGCCGTTGGCGTAGGTAAATTCATGTTTAACAGAACCATCAGCATAGTATGCTATGTTTTTACCATTTAATAGGCCGTTTTGGTACTCTCCAACAAGCAGAAGATTTCCTTCACTATCATAATTTTTAAATTCACCTGTCTTAGACCCATTGTCCATTTTTGAGCTTGTGTCTAACTGTCCGTTTGCGTGATAGGTGTTGTAGTATCCGTTTACAATACCATTTTTATAATTGCCTTCGGTCCAGAGTTGCCCATTCTCATAATAGGTTTTTGTAATTCCGGTTTGTTGCCCATCTGCATAGGTGATTTCACGTTTAAGCCTGCCATTTGGATAATATTCTACAAGTAAACCTTCAGGCTTTCCATTTTCGAAGAATCCTTCGCTTCGTAGTGATCCATCATTATAGTAAATAAAAAGGCTATCAGATAACTCACCATTTTTGAATTTAGCTTTCTGAACAGTTATGCCCTTATCATTATAGATACGTACATCACTTTTTTTCACACCGTCATCATAAGTCATTACTCTTTGTAATTGGCCATTGATGTAAAACTCTTTGAAGGTGCCGTCCTTGTAGCCTTCTTTAAACTGGCCGGTGGTAGCTATTTCTCCATTTGGGTGAAATTTTTTGTAATCGCCAATGATCATGTTTGGGTCATCAGGGCTTACATAATATATCTCCTTTAAGATTTCAGCATTCTGATCGTAATATGACCTCATCTCTCGTTGGGCAAGCGCTGTACATAAAGAGAAAGCCAGGATTATAGTGAAGATTGATTTTAGCATAAGCAAAAATACATGTTTACTCAAAAAAGGACGATGATATACAATAAAAAAGCCCCACGAGATTAACGTGAGGCTATTTCTATTATTTCATAAAATTAAATTTATACGCGCTCTATCACGATGGCAGAAGCTCCACCACCGCCATTGCAGATACCGGCCACACCGATAGATGCATTATTTTGCTTGAGCACGCTGTTGAGCGTAGCTATAATTCTTGCGCCAGATGCTCCAAGAGGATGGCCAAGAGATACTGCGCCACCATTTACATTTACTTTGTCTGCATCTAATTCAAGTTTCATGTTGTTGGCCAGTGCCACAGCAGAAAATGCTTCGTTGATCTCATAAAAATCGACATCACCTTTCTCTACTCCTGCAACCTTCATTGCTTTTGGAATAGCCAAGGAAGGAGAGGTTGTAAACCAGATAGGGTCTTGAGCCGCATCGGCAAAGCCTCTGATCTTAGCAATTGGTGTTACGCCTAATTCTCTTACTTTCTCTTCACTCATAAGTATGATTGAAGAAGCACCGTCATTTATAGTTGAGGCATTGGCAGCAGTAACTGTACCTTCTTTTGAGAAAACAGGTCTAAGAGAAGGTATCTTGTCGAATTTCACATTTTTGTACTCTTCATCTTCAGCAAACATGATAGGATCACCTTTTCTTTGAGGGATTTCAACCGGCACTATCTCATCAGAAAATCTACCAGCCTCCCATGATGCCGCGCTTCTTTTGTATGAGTTGATAGCGTACTCATCTTGCTGCTCTCGTGTGATTCCCATTTCAGTAGCAGTATTATCAGCACAATTACCCATTGGGAAACCATTGTAAACTTCCCATAAGCCATCGTGCATTAGGCCATCAATCATTTTACCATGACCATACTTCTGCCCAAATCTTGCATTTGGTAGGTAATAAGGCACGGCCGACATATTTTCAAATCCACCTGTAACTACAACATCATTAGCGCCAAGCATAATAGACTGAGCTCCAAGCATTACAGTCTTCATTCCAGAAGAACAAACCTTGTTTACCGTTGTGCATGGCACATTGCTTCCGATACCTGCGCCTATAGCCGCTTGTCTGGCAGGAGCCTGACCAAGTCCGGAAGAAACCACGTTCCCTAAAAATACTTCATTTACTTCTTTAGGGTCTACACCAGCTTTTTCCAGCGCGCCTTTTACGGCTATTGAACCTAATTTAGTAGCAGGAATATTGGCAAGACTTCCTCCGAAGCTTCCTATTGGAGTTCTTACTGCGGATACAATATATACTTCTTTCATATGTATGTTATGGATTTATGATTATCAAAACTTGATTTCAAACGATTGAGCTGCAAAACTAGCCAATTTATGACAGAAAACTGAGCTCACTTTACGCTTTGTTGCTACCAATCCGGCTTATTAGGATCCTTTCTCTTGGTCGCCTTTTTTACATCTTGCTGTATGTATTGGATTTCGTTGTTTTTAAGAGCTTCAAGAATCATTTTAGCCTTTTCTTCAGAGATCTTCATTTCTTTAAGCTTCTCTGACAAAGACTCCATCTGCTCCTGATCTCCTTTTTTCTCATCACTCTCTTCGCCCTCCTGAGGTTTAGGTTGTTCTTTTTTCTCCTCTTCACCTTCTTCTCCCTCTTTTTGCTGTTGCTGTTGTTTGTCTTTTTGCTCCTGTTCCTGGCCTTCCTTATTCTGA
The DNA here is from genome assembly GCF_009711475.1 of Fulvivirga aurantia. Classification (GTDB taxonomy): domain Bacteria; phylum Bacteroidota; class Bacteroidia; order Cytophagales; family Cyclobacteriaceae; genus Fulvivirga; species Fulvivirga aurantia. Next base: position 1,595 of record NZ_SMMD01000682.1, on the reverse strand, counting down.
TCTTCTTTTTCCTGGCCTTCCTTGTCTTGTTGCTCGTTTTGTTGTTGCTGATCTTTGTTCTGTTGATCCTGATTTTCCTTATCCTGATTCTGTTGGTCCTTCTTTTGATCGTCTTTTTTCTGATCCTGATTCTGGTCTTTATTTTGCTCCTCGTTTTTCTTTTGCTCATCTAGCATTTTTTTGAGCATTTCGTAATTGTAACGAGCTTCATCATTTTTAGGATTTGATCTGATAGCATTTTTGAAATGATCTAGTGCCTCTTCAAACTTCTTGGCTCTGTTCGCCATTATGCCCAGCTGCTGGTGAGAGACCGACTTAACAATACGGTCTTTAGAGTCTAAAAGTGACTCATAATTGTTTACAGCATTGGCACTGTCTTTTAACTGATAATAGGCATTAGCCAGATTGAGTGTAATGTTGTCATCCTCAACTTTTATAGAATCTAACAAATAGGTATAATGATTTATTGCTTCCTCGTAATTCCCTTCTGTGTAAGCAGTTTTAGCCTTCTTTTTGAGGTCATTCACTTTTGCGATCTTGTCTAAATCGGTAATAGGATTGATCGCTAGTAAAATTACAAGTAGGTATTTCATATTTTAATTGTTCTAAAGCTTGTTAAAACATCAAACGCAAATAGTGCAATAGCTATAATGAGAAAATAGTAATAGCGATTTGCAGACACATCAATTTGTCGGGAATCCCTTACCTCACCCTCAATTTTATCTATTGTATTTATTAATCGCTCAACATCATTATTGGTTCCGTTTATTTCAAAGTATTTGCCATCAGTCTCAGAAGCTAGTTTTTTTAATGAGGAGCTTTCGAGACGAGTAATTACTTCATTGCCTTGCTTATCTCTTTTATAACCATTTTGGGTGGCAATTTTACTTCCTCTATCAGTACCGACACCGAGAGTAAAAAGTTTGATGTCCTGCTCTTCAACTTCCTGAATAATTTCACTTGTGTTTTCTCCAAAATCTTCCCCGTCACTTATCAATACGATTATTTTAGATTTTTGCCGCGCCAGTGATGAGGCATCATCGTTTAGTTTATCTAAAGCCATGCGGAGAGGAGGGCCGAAGTCAGTACCTGCATTTGGAACCAGGCCTGTATTGAGAGATTCTATAAATAGATTAATAGCGTTTTGGTCATATGTTAAGGGGCATTGCATAAATGCCTCAGAGGAAAAAATAATCAATCCTAATCGGTCTGAGCTGAAAGCTTCTGTAATATTCTTTAATTCAAATTTTACTTTCTCTAACCTCGAGGGTTGGATGTCATTGGCATTCATTGACTGGCTTAAGTCAACCAACAGGAAGACATCCTTTCCTTTGGATTTTACTTCTCTTTTAGATTCGCCAAAGCTGGGACCCATTATAGCCACTAAAAGTAGAAGGAAGAAAAGAGAGCGAGGCACGACCTTTATCAGTACTTTACTAAATGGCGTTTTTAATTTTTTAGCAATGCTATATACCCTGTAGATGTAGGATAGATAAAGAACTACAAAAATTATTGAGAGTGTTATTTCAAAAGAGCTAAGTCCGTATAGCCAATTCATAAAAAAATAAGTTTCAACGACAACAAATATAAAAAAG
>NZ_SMMD01000723.1 GCF_009711475.1 Fulvivirga aurantia | reverse complement strand
CAATAACGATTGAATACGTCCAATGGTATTGCTGTAAAAACAACATTTTGTAAAGTGCTCCTCCCAGCAGGCCTCCTAATAAAGGCCCTACAACGGGCACCCAGGCATACGACCAATCAGACTTACCCTTACCAGCAATAGGCAATAGAAAATGAGCTATCCGAGGTCCAAAATCTCTTGCGGGATTTATGGCAAAACCAGTAGTACCACCCAGTGAAAGGCCAATCACTACTATGAGGGCTCCAATCACCAGCGGATTCAGTCCTTCTGTAAACTCGTTGGCTCCGATAAACAGAATAGACATGATAAGCACCATGGTTCCTATCATCTCACTCACAAGGTTTGAAGCATAGGATCTTATTGCCGGACCAGTGCAGAAAATCGCCAGCTTGGCTCCTGCATCATTACTTTTTTTCCAATGTGGGAGGTAGTGAACCCATACGAGTGTAGAGCCTAAACCTGCTCCTAGAATTTGCGCAGCGAGGTAGCCCGGTACCTTGCTCCATTCAAAATCACCGACAAATGCAAGGCTTAAGGTTACTGCCGGGTTGATATGCGCGCCACTGATGTTGCCTGCAGCATAAATCGCAAATGAAACTGCCAAACCCCAGGCAACTACAATTACCAACCAACCTGCATCTTTGGCTTTACTATCATTTAATAAAACTCCAGCAACCACTCCGGAGCCTAATAACATAAGTATGAAGGTGCCTATAAATTCACCGAGATAAATCGACATAGCTTACTATTAAGTCATAAAAAAAGGAGAGCCCATATAGAACTCTCCAATAATAATACTAATTAATAGCGCTATTTCATAGCAACACTTTTTACTGATTTACTATTGCCGATTTATAAGCTGGTAGCGTAAGCTTACCTTCTTCAAGCCATTCATTGTTGCCGAAAATCAATGATTTTGAGCTTTCTATATCTATAGTTTGTTCTGTATCAGAGAGGTTATGTACAACTATTACATTTTGACCATCTGATTTTCTATCAAAAACCAGTAGTGATTCATTTTCTACTTGTTTTGCCTGTAAATCACCTAATGTGAGCGCTTCATTGCTCTTTCTGATTTCTATAAGACTCTTGTAATAATTGTAGAGCGAGTTATTGTCTTTCACCTGTTCTTCCAAAGAGGTGATGGTTTCATCAGTAGAGAACTTAGGCTCAATCCAGCTTGCTCTTCCCTCACCAGCAGGTGTTTCCCAGATAAATGGCTCTCTGATATTAGGGTCAGGTTTCATCCCTTTCATACCAATTTCTTCACCATAATAGATGTAAGGTGTACCCGGTAGCGTAAGTAATATTGCAGCGGCTGCCTTGGCTTTCTCAACATCGTTATCCAGCATAGACATGGCTCGGTTTTGATCATGATTTGTTAAGAATGTAGCATTGGTATACCCTTCGTTTACCTCATTATATGTTTTTTTATTTTCTATTACTCTGGTTATAAAAGAACCAACCGAGTCAGTATCCCACCCATGGCCTGAAATACTGGCCTTAGTAACCTTTCCTTTGTTCACAGACTCTATAATGCTAAATGCTAAATCGAAGTCAAATAATGCTGTAAATCCTTTTACGTAAGGCGCCTGGGTTTCTGTATTAGCCCAGACCTCTCCTACTATGTAAACATTAGATTTAATTTTCTCCATTTCGGTCTTAAACTCAGCCCAAAACTCATGGCTATCTTCTGCCCTGTCATCAGGATAGATATGCTTGGCAGCGTCCATTCTAAAACCATCGACATCCATTTCTTCCAACCAAAACTTACCAATAGCATAAACCTCTTTACGTACTTCAGGATTGTCAAAATTTAAGTCTGGCATTCCTCCATGAAAGAATCCGTAGTAATGCTCAGCTGTTGTGTCACCATCTACAGCATGCCATTGAGTGATATTATCTGAGTCAAAAGAGATTTCCTTCTTGGCGATTTCCTCTGCGATTGAGTCTTTGTCGGCCCATACATAATAGTCGCGATATTTGGCATCTGGACCCTGCATAGCATTTTGAAACCATGGGTGATCAGAACCTGTGTGATTAATAATGAAGTCTATTATGACCTTGATACCCATGCTGTGTGCCTCATCAACGAAAGCTTTAAAGTCCTCCACAGAACCATAATCAGGGTGGATACTCTTATAATCAACCACATCATATTTGTGGTATGAAGGTGACTCCATGATTGGCATCAGCCATATAGCATCAGCCCCCAGGTCTTTGACATGTTGTAGTTTGGAGGTCATGCCTTTGATGTCGCCAATACCGTCTCCATCGGAGTCGTAAAATGACTGCACGAAAATTTCATAAGCTACCGACTTGGGTGCCCAGTGGCCGTTGTTATTTTTAACAACCTCTTTCTTATTTTCTTGCTGACTACAACTCACAAGCAGTAAACAAAAAATTGATAAATATTTATTCATTAGGTGTCTAATTTTTAATTCTTAATAATGCGATTTACAATGCTTGATTTACCACCAGATACTTTTATAAAGTAAATTCCTGCTTTTAAATCAGATATATTCAAAGTATGATCCTCACTAAGCCTCTCTTCTTTGAGGAGTTCTCCTGTGATTGAATAAACATATACCTCATCCTTCGCCTGAAATCCTTTAACATAGATTTTCCCATCAGTCGGATTGGGGAAAACAACATTACCTTCTCCAGCGATGAGCTCGAGACTTGTAATGAGATTAGATGTTGATATACTTACTACATTGCTTTGAGTCTTGTATTGCTGATTACTTGCATAAACTGCATAAGAATAGTCAGTGTTCGGCTCAGCACTCTCATCTATAAATGTTTCAGAATTTGAAGACACTGAGGCTATTTCATTTAAATTACCAGAATCACTTCCTCTATAGATCTTATAACTAGTCTCTATAACCGACTCATCACTCCATGATAATTGAACTCCCTGATTAGCCACCTCACTAGCGGTTAAGCTGATTGGTGCGTTTGGCTGCACATGGTTAGTCAATTCAGAAGCCACTGCATTTAATTTCACATCAGTGTAAATTCTAAACTCACCCGGAGACATCGACAACTCTTCAGATCCTCCGGATACTACAAGTTCATCTCCATTGGCAAAATAATGATACCAATTACCGTCATGCGGAAATGTAGCTGAGACATTTTGATTGGTAACATTAAAGTTGCACACCACAACCACATTCATCTGAGATGGGTCTGTCGGAGTAGCTGTGTAAGGTTGGTTTTTCAACGTGACCTGCTTAATTAAAGACTGACTTTGATCGAGCGTGAAATCAGAACTATTAAATATATCATAGCTAGTCTTTAGGTCAGCCAGCGCGCCAGTCAAATTGTACAATCTCAATCGATCCGTATCTTCATTATAAGCCAAACCATCTGCAGATGAGGCCCAAGGAGCTGGTTTTTCACCTGTCCTTCCATTTAGCTCAATTGATTTATCGTAACCAAGCTCTCCAAACTGCCAGATCATCTTAGGACCGGGGATAGTGTAATAAATGGCAGAGGCGGCTTTCACTCTTTCCAGAGCTACATTCAAGTTTTTTGTATTATGCCCACCATTTGATGTATTCCCAAATTCCAGATTTCTGTAAACCAGGCGTTCTTCGTCATGACTTTCCATATAAGCAATAAGGTTAGGGTCATTCCAGTTTCTTGTACCGTGATATGACCATTCAATATTTGAATCATCCGAATAACCTAAAGTCAACTGATTGTAGTTATGATTCATATTACCCCACATCATAATACCATAATCAGCCAAAACCTTTTCTTCACTATTGGCTCCCAAATGTTCGAAAATAATGTGGGCATCGGGGTGATCAACCCAAATAGCATCCACCATCCTCTTTAGTAAGTCAATCCTTTTTTGATTATATGAACTCCAGGCACCAACATCGGATCCTTCAGTGAAATCTTGAGTAAAGCCCTTTGTTAAATCAAATCTGTAGCCATCAAATTTGTACTCTTCGAGCCAGTAATGATTTACAGTGTCTACAAAGTTTTGAGTATACGGAGACTCATGGTTAAAATCATAGAAAACGTTAAATGGGTGTCTAGGAACCACATTAAGCCACGGATTGTCTGCTGCAGGAACAAAATCAGCATCATTCCAATACAATTGTGCTATAGGATTGTCTTCATGAGTATGGTTGAGCACCATATCAAGTATTACAGCCATTCCTCTTTTATGACACTCATCAATAAACTCTTTTAAGGCATTTTTACTACCATAATACTTATCAGGAGCAAAGAAGAAGGAAGGGTTATAACCCCAACTCAAATTACCATCAAACTCCATAATAGGCATTAACTCGATAGCATTGACACCTAATCCTTCGATGTAGTCGAGACGATCGATGATTGACTGATAGTTTTGAGCATCTTCAAAATCCCGTACTAAAAGCTCATAAATCACTAAGTCTTCCTTGGCCGGAGCATTAAAATCAGTTACTTGCCAATTGTAAGCAGCTTGTCCAGTTTGTAGCACCGAAACAATTCCTTCAGCTTCTGCAGGATAGCTTTTAAGATCTGGGTAAGTAGCTGCCGGTATAAAGGCATCATTATCCGGATCAAGCACTTTGTCTGCATATGGATCAGGCACAACTATATCCTCGTCTACCAAATATTGAAAGGCATATTCAGTTCCGCTAACGAGGCCTGAAATTTCTAACCAAAAGAGATCTCCATCTTTATTCATTTGATAAGCTGAGCCAGGAATCCAATCATTGAACTCTCCTATGACATAAACTGAATTTTTACCAGGTGCCTCCAGGCTGAGTATAACTTTTGTATCATCTGAGGTATAATTAATTCCTTTTTGTACTCCTGTCGGAATAGTGACGGTTGGTGTAGCTTCTCTAACAATAAAGTAAAAACTGTCAGATGCTGTATTGCTGCCATCGTTAGCTGTTATAATTACCTCTACAGTTCCAGTTTCTGTGACAGTATGATTATAGTTAATGGCTGTGCCGTTGGTTGAAGAAACTTCAGTACCATTGATAGATAGAGATAAAAGCGCATTTGCTGAGGAGGCAGCTGAAATATTTATTACCTGACCTGAATTCACAAACTGGTAAGCAGAAGTAGGTTGTGTGAATGCCACTTCTAAGTTTCCTGAAGAGATGTTTATAAATTGATCTGCAGTCTGTCCACCCGAAAAATCGCGAGCTTTCACCAAATAACCAATACGTGTTATTTCGCTAGCTGACTTATTAAAAATCTTAGTTGGAGTAAAAGTTAAAGTATACTCGTTTGCAGTTCCTGTTGAAGTAAATTTGGCGTCATCTGCACTGTTATCTGCAGGATTGACGTTAGTAATTGCATCACAGTCTGAGGAACAGTCTGGTAAAAAAGCCCATAGCCAAACTTCTGTTTCATCTTCGAGTGTTCCTACCCCAGTGACGTCAACTGTAATTGTGATTGGTTCATCTGCCTTAGGAAAGTCAGGTGAAACTGTGAATGTTTGCGCAGATAAACTACCAGAGATAAAAACGAAGATTAGTAAGAAAAGATTTTTCATATCACTGTATAAAAAAATAGCGCAGCAAATGCTGCTGCGCTATGTATAAAATATATAAACTGAATTATTGCAATATAAACGTATAACGCATATTCAAATCATTAAAATAAATATCATATACACCTGCTTCAGCAGGTATATTATCGAATGTATTCTTGATTCCTACTGCCGATGGAAAAGCGAAACCACCCCAATTATCTGTCCAGTCATCATCTGCTCTAAACTTTATTACATCTTGTGTCAATGTAACATCCTCAATATACCACTTATGAGGATCATCAATATATTGTGTCATATCCACATCAGGTCCGTCAAACCCAACAGGTAGTGCATCTCCAATAATTCCCATCGTTCCGAAAGTAGCTGCCGTTGAAGCATTATATGAAGCAAAAGTGTAAGACTTATTTTCAGCATCAACCGTCAATGTATAGTATCCGGCAACTGATACTTGAATAGCTCCTGGGTCGCTAGTAGAACCATCATTTACGGCCAAAGAATTAGCAGTTGAACCAATACCCCATTGCGGTTGCCATTGCCCCCTCACTTCTAACATTTTAAACTCTCCCGCACTAAAGTATCCCGTGTAATGAAATAAAAACTCATTATTTTCATCTCTAAATAAGCTCATGTAAGTTGAATTGTCATAGCCTACTTCAACAGCCGTACCCACTAAGAATAAATTAACTGGCGGAACCAAGTTGGACATTCGTTCAATATCAATTTTATAATCTGATAATGAGTTTTTACTTATTCCATCTGTTAAGGCAACAACTCTCCATTTTAGATTAGCTGTTTCTCCTTCACCATAACCATTAGATTCAAGCAAATCATCTATTTGAGATTGCGTTAATGTGAGTTCACTATCTGAACCTGAGTTATTAGAAGCTACTTGCAG
>NZ_SMMD01000284.1 GCF_009711475.1 Fulvivirga aurantia | reverse complement strand
TTAACTAAATGCGTCATCGGTAGCGCTAGCTATTGACCCCTTATTTTAGAACGTCCTTCCTGCGAAGACAGGAATCTCACAAACAACTCAAAGCTTTAAAAAAACTCTTCTATACAGAATTGTCTTAAAAGCAGAGAAATCCTTAATTTTGCATCCCCATAGGTATGGGAAGACCCGATTAAATTCGATAGAAATATGTTTGATAATCTTAGTTATAAGTTAGATAAAGCCTTTCAGACCCTGAAAGGACAAGGGAATATTACTGAAGTAAACGTAGCTACTACAGTAAAAGAGATACGTAGAGCACTTATAGATGCCGATGTAAACTATAAAGTAGCCAAAGAAGTAACGGACGAAATCAAAGAAAAAGCACTTGGTAAAGATGTGCTCACGGCCGTTTCTCCTGGCCAGTTACTGACTAAGATTACCAACGATGAGCTGGCCAGCCTTATGGGCGGTTCGTCAGAAGACATTGCTATAGAGGGCAACCCGGCAGTGATCCTCATTTCAGGTTTGCAGGGTTCTGGTAAAACTACTTTTAGTGGTAAACTAGCCAACTATCTTAAAAAGCAGGGCAGACAAGTGATGTTGACAGCCTGTGATATTTACCGTCCTGCTGCGATAGACCAGCTAAAAGTACTGGGTGAGCAGATCGGTGTAGATGTATACGCAGAGCCTGAAAATAAGAATGCGGTTGAAATCGCTAGCAATGCCATAAAAGAGGCAAAAGCTACCGGTAAGAAAATCGTAATTGTCGATACAGCAGGTCGATTGGCGGTTGATGAAGAAATGATGAATGAAATTTCTTCACTTCACAAAGCCCTGGAGCCATCAGAGACACTTTTCGTAGTGGACTCAATGACTGGTCAGGATGCGGTAAACACTGCCAAAGTCTTTAACGAAAGACTCGATTTTGACGGTGTTGTATTGACCAAACTTGATGGTGATACCCGCGGTGGTGCTGCCATTTCAATCCGTAGAGTGGTAGACAAGCCGATCAAGTTTATTTCTCATGGTGAGAAAATGGAAGCTATTGATAGATTCCACCCTGATCGTATGGCCAATCGTATTTTGGGTATGGGTGATGTGGTTTCACTTGTTGAGAAAGCCCAGGAAACGTTTGATGAAGAAGAAGCCAAGCGACTGAATAAGAAAATGCGTAAAAATCAGTTTGATTTTAACGACTTCTTATCACAACTAGAGCAGATCAAAAAAATGGGTAACATCAAAGATCTGATGGGCATGATCCCTGGTATGGGCAAAGCCTTGAAAGGCATTGATATTGATGACGACTCATTTAAGCCGATAGAAGCTATCATAAAATCGATGACTACCGAAGAGCGCGAGCAACCAGACATCATGAATGGAAGCAGAAGAAAGCGTATAGCCGATGGTAGTGGTACTTCTGTGCAGGAAGTAAACAACTTGCTTAAGCAGTTTAACGATATGAAAAAGCTGATGAAAACCATGAACAAAATGGGCGGAGGTAAAAAAGGACTTGCTGCCTTAAACCCATTTG
>NZ_SMMD01000185.1 GCF_009711475.1 Fulvivirga aurantia | reverse complement strand
AAATCTTAAATCTCTTTTAGCCATCAGGAATATTTTTTAAAATCTAAAGTGAGAAAAAGCCTTATTTGCTTCGGCCATTCTATGTGTATCGTCTTTTTTCTTGATTGCTGCTCCTTCACCTTTTGCAGCAGACATGATCTCTCCAGCCAATCTGTCTCTCATCGTCTTTTCACCTCTAAGTCTGGCGTATCTGATCATCCACTTGATACCCAATGTGATCTTTCTGTCAGGACGAACTTCTAAAGGAACCTGGAAAGTCGCACCACCTACTCTTCTACTTTTTACCTCAACAGATGGCATAATATTATTGAGCGCTTTCTTCCACGTTTCTAACCCATCTTCGCTAGTCTTTTCCTCAACTAACTCAAGTGCTTCGTAGAATATCTTGTAGGCAAGACTTTTCTTACCATCGATCATAAGATAATTTACAAACTTCGTTACCAAAGTGTCTCCAAACTTTGGATCAGGAAGTATATATCTCTTTTTAGGTTTAGCTTTTCTCATTATTCCTTATTGATTTATTTTTTTGGCCTTTTAGCACCATATTTAGATCTTCTTTGTAACCTACCATTAACACCAGCGGTATCTAGTGCACCTCTAATGATGTGATATCTTACACCTGGTAAATCTTTTACTCTACCACCTCTGATAAGTACAATAGAGTGCTCCTGAAGGTTGTGACCCTCTCCTGGAATGTAAGCATTAACTTCTTTTCCGTTTGTTAACCTCACCCTTGCCACTTTTCTCATTGCTGAGTTAGGCTTCTTAGGTGTCGTTGTGTAAACTCTGGTACAAACACCTCTTCTTTGAGGGCATGAATCAAGAGCAGGAGACTTTGATTTTGATACCAACTTCTTTCTA
>NZ_SMMD01000363.1 GCF_009711475.1 Fulvivirga aurantia | reverse complement strand
GAAATATAGGAATTGCCGCTCACATCGATGCTGGTAAGACTACGACTACAGAGCGTATTCTTTACTACACTGGTGTAAGTCACAAGATTGGTGAGGTGCACGATGGTGCAGCTACCATGGACTGGATGGAGCAGGAGCAGGAAAGAGGTATTACAATTACTTCTGCTGCTACTACTGTATTCTGGCCTTACAAAGGTGATGACTATCACATAAATATTATTGACACCCCTGGTCACGTTGACTTTACTGTTGAGGTAAACAGATCATTACGTGTACTTGATGGATTGGTGTTTTTATTTAGTGCTGTTGATGGTGTTGAGCCACAATCAGAAACTAACTGGAGACTTGCTGATAACTACAAAGTTTCTAGACTTGGTTTCGTGAATAAAATGGACCGTCAAGGTGCTGACTTTCTTGCTGTATGTAAGCAGGTAAAAGAAATGTTAGGTACTAAGGCAGTGCCTTTGCAGTTACCAATAGGTGCTGAAGACAACTTCAGAGGAGTGGTTGACTTAGTGGAGAATATTGCCATGGTTTGGAATGAAGATGACATGGGTATGACCTATGAGCAAATCGATATTCCTGCTGATATGGTAGACGAAGTTGCTGAGTACAGAGAGAGATTAGTAGAAGCGGTAGCTGAATATGATGAGACCTTGATGGAGAAATACTTCGAGGATCCTGATTCAATTACAAAAGATGAAATTATTGCTGCTCTTAGAGCTGCGACTATAGATTTAGCATTTGTACCAATGCTTTGTGGTTCTGCATTTAAGAACAAAGGTGTTCAAACAATGCTTAACTACGTGATGGAATTACTTCCTTCACCACTTGATAGAGGTGAGATCTCAGGTACTAATCCTGACACCGAGGAGAAGGTTACTATAGAACCAAATCCTGACGCACCTTTCGCAGCATTAGCATTTAAAATTGCTACTGACCCATTTGTTGGTAGACTTTGCTTCGTGAGATCATACTCAGGTATGCTAGATTCTGGTTCTTATATTAAGAATACCAGAACAGGTAAGAAAGAGCGTATCTCGCGTATCTTCCAGATGCATGCTAACAAGCAGAATCAGATTGATAAATTACATTGTGGTGATATTGCTGCAGTTGTAGGATTTAAAGATATCAAAACTGGAGACACGCTTACAGATGAGAAGTCTAGCCTTCAGTTAGAATCAATGATTTTCCCTGAGCCAGTAATTGGTTATGCTATTGAGCCTAAAACTCAAGCTGACGTTGATAAGCTAGGTATGGCGATTGCTAAGCTTATTGAGGAAGATCCTACACTACAAGTAGAGACTAACGAAGAAACTGGACAGACGATTTTAAGAGGTATGGGTGAGCTTCACCTTGATATTATCATCGATCGTTTAAAAAGAGAATTTAAAGTTGAAATTAACCAGGGTGCGCCTCAAGTGGCATACAAAGAGGCTATTTCGACTAACGTTGAACATAAAGAGGTTTACAAGAAGCAAACAGGTGGTAAAGGTAAATTTGCCGATATCGTGTTTGAACTTGGACCAACAGATGAAGATTGGGAAGGAAGCGGTTTACAGTTCGTAAATCAGATCACTGGTGGTGTAATTCCTAAAGAATTTATCGGACCAGTAGAGAAAGGATTCAAAGAAGCTATGGCTAATGGTCCTTTGGCAGGTTACCCAATCGATAACATCAAAGTAAGATTGTACCACGGTTCATTCCATGATGTTGACTCTGATGCCCTTTCTTTTGAAATGGCTGCAAGATTAGGTTACAAAGAGGCTGCTAAGAAGGCTAAACCAAAATTGTTAGAGCCGGTAATGAATGTTGAAGTGGTAACTCCTGATGAGTATACTGGTGCAGTAACTGGTGACTTAAACAGAAGAAGAGGTATCATGAAGAACATGACACCAAGAGGTGTCGCTCAGGTGATTAAAGCTGATGTTCCTTTATCTGAATTGTTTGGTTATGTAACTGACCTTAGAACAATTACTTCTGGTAGAGCGACAGCGACATTGACTTTCTCTCATTATGACACAGTTCCTCAAAACTTA
>NZ_SMMD01000657.1 GCF_009711475.1 Fulvivirga aurantia | reverse complement strand
CTTTTGGTAATTTAGCAGCCGCCTATGAAAATTATAAAAACCATATTCTCAAAACTGTACCTCATTTGGGTACTTATTGTCTTTACGGTATTTATGATCATCTTATTACCGGTTTTTATCTTGCCTATACTCATTGGTCAAAAATATGGGTATGTCACCTACGCAGGACTCCGTGCATGGGCCTGGATTTTCAGTCAACTGACGTTTATACGCTACCAGATCAAAGGAAAGGAAAATGTAGATAAAGACAGTTCCTACATCTATTCGTGCAATCACACTTCATTTTTGGATGTACCGGGTTTGGCGATAAGTGTACCTACTCAATTTAGGCCGCTTGCAAAAAAAGAATTACTGAAAATACCCGTATTTAATCTGATTTTGAGAGTAGCTACAATTATTGTAGATCGGTCTAACCCTGAAAGTCGTAGAGAAAGCGTAAACAAACTGACTCGATTTTTAAAGGAAGGAATTTCTATTTTGATCTTTCCTGAAGGTACTCAAAACCGCACCAAAGAACCTTTACAGCCTTTTTATGACGGTGCTTTTAGAATTGCAATTGAAACGCAAACACCTATAATCCCTATTGTGATTGTAAATGCGGGTAGGTTAATGCCGCCTAGTAAATTTGAAATAAAGCCGGGTAAAATTAAGGTAGTGTTTGGCAAGGAAATATCTCCCAAGGGCATGACGCTGAAGAACATAAGAGAGTTAAAAACAACAGTGTATGAGCAAATGGAAGCTATTCTTCTAAAAGAAGATGAAATACTAGCGGCTACTCATGGGCACCTCAATAAATAATATTTCAGTATCAGATTGAGCTTGCATACTAATTTCACTGGCCTCGGTAATGCCAATCGCATCTCTTTTCTGTAGTCTCTCATCTTCTACCTGCACATCACCTTTCAATAGAAATACATACACGCCATTGCCCTCTTTTCTTATATCATAAGTGAAGCTTTTACCAGCATCAAACTTACCTAGTGAGAAAAAAGCATCCTGATTTATCCAAATTGGTTCACCGTCTTTTTCAGGGCTCACTACAGTTTGTATTTTATTGAGTCTTTCGCCTGGCTCAAAGGTTTTTTGCTCATATCGTGGTGTTATATTGCGCTCTTTAGGAAACACCCATATCTGCAGAAAATTTACTTTCTCGGATTTGCTATGGTTAAATTCAGAGTGCATGAGGCCTGAACCTGCTGACATGATTTGCACATCATTGGTGTAAATCACCTCGGTATTCCCTGTACTGTCTTTATGCTCAAGCGCACCTGAAAGCGGAATTGAAACTATCTCCATATTGTCGTGTGGGTGAGTACCAAAACCCGCTCCACCTTCTACCCAATCATCATTAAGCACGCGTAACATGCCAAAACTCATACGCTCCGGATTGTGATAACTTGCAAAACTAAAACTATGGTGAGAGTCTAACCACCCATGATTTGCATGACCGCGTGTATTGGCTTTATGGATTACTTTTTTCATATCGACTTATTTTTCTACTAAAATAGTAATTTCAATGTTTAAACATTGAAATTATATAAAATAGTTCGTATCATGGAAAATCACTTCTTAAAGTGCCATTTTGACCCCAATAGACAGGTTTACTACATCGTATATTCTGATGGATTTGAGGTTTTGGATGTAGCTCAGAAACACCAGATCGTAAGAACCTAACTCATAATATAATGACATGCTTTCAAATGCATTGGAATTAGGCAATTGCTTTGTTATACTTCCTCCTAAAAAGCCTCCCACCCTAAGAGATGTGGCCCACCAATAATAACCCTCAGGATATTCGTTGGGTGAAATTGTATCAAATTGGCTCCCAAAAGAGTAGCTTAAATATAAGCCTACGCTAAAAGGCTTATAACTGTACGTATTATTAATCTCCCTGCTCCATGGGGCATAGGTGCTTTTAAGAGTAGCCGTGAATATATCATCGCCACCAATAGCTTTAGGTAAGAATCCGCCATACAAGTCAGTTTCTAATTTTCCCATTCCATGTAAATAACCTGCCGCTACGGAGAGAAACCCAATATTACCAGCAAACTGAGCCTTGTAATGATCTGGTGCGTACCATTTTCGATCATTTTCCTGAGCTTGTAGTGAAGTGATACTTAATACTAATACTGTCAGATATATAAAAATGCCTTTCATGCTAGTCATCGAATTTTACCCTTTCTATACTTAATCCATCATCCCAAAGGCTTAGCAAGGCATATCCTTCTTTGTTTACCGTTGTGGTTACAAAATATCTTACTCCGTCTCCATAAACCTCTTCATCTAAATAAGAATGCTCATGCGCGTGCAGTGAAAGTACAACATTAGGATCATTGGCCAGTATTGAAGCATACTCAGCCTCTAGTTCATCATCAAAATCGCTATTGTAAGGTGGTACGTGTGAGATCACAATCACATTACGATTAGCTGTATTTTCTTCCAACCGAGCAGATAGCCAGTTCAGATCCGGTATATTGCCATTAAACTCATATTCTCTGGAGTTGGTATCGAGAATAACAAACAGATAATTACCATATGTAAAAGTGTAATTGTAATCGCCATACATCTCACGATATACTTTTTTTCCGTTGGCTAGCAGATCGTGATTTCCTACTGCGGTGAGGTAGGGTACTTTGCTTTCAGACATAATATCATGCACCCATCTAAATTCCTTAACCAAACCAAAATCTGAGATATCTCCTCCATGCATAATAAAAGTGATATCGTCTCTTTTATTGGCATCTTTTACAAACAGCTCAGCTTCATCGTAAAACCTCTGTGTATCGCCCATAAAGGCCATTTTTATAGTATCAGGTGCAGGCTTAGCCTGTATCTCAGCCACGTATTTTTCTGTCAGATTTTTTTCATCATCGTCAAGGATGATTTGGTTAGGGTTGTATTCAAAACAACTTTGGGCCATAAGGCCCATTATCATTATCCAGTAAATATTCTTCACGCTTCGGTTTATTTTCAGAAGATAACGATTAATCAGTACCATTTGTTTGAAGAAAAAACTGCGTTTAAGTCTTTGGCCTAACTAAAAAAAGGCCTCAACTATGCTAAAAAGCTATAATTGAGGCCTTTCTAAATTTACTTAGTTGCTTTTTATTCCAACTCAATTACAAGGTCATCTTGTTGTACCATGTCTCCCGCTTTCAATTCGATCTTCTTCACTTTGCCTTTTCTAGGAGCTCCTATGGTTGTTTCCATTTTCATGGCTTCTATTACAAACATTGGTGCATCTTCTTTCACCTGATCTCCTTCTTTCACTAAAATCTCTGCCAACCTGCCCTGTAATGGTGCTCCGACATGATTTTCGCTCTCAGCTTTCTTATGAGAAGCCTTAGTGGCCTTAAAGTTTTCATCTTTTACCTCTAACACCCTGGTCTGTCCATTCATCTCGAAGTATACATTGCATATACCTTCTTCGTTTGGTGCAGACTTGTAAAGCTTCTTGATAATGATGGCTTTACCTTTTCCTATTTCTACAAAGATTTCCTCATTGTTTTTCAACCCATAGAAGAAGGCCAAAGTAGGCAATCGCCAAACTTCACCATATGCCTGCCAGTGGTCATAAAAGTCTTTAAAAACCTTAGGATACAACTTGTAAGAAAGGAAGTCTAACTCATCGCAATAGATGTCAAAGTCCTTCTGAAATTGCTTGAACTCAGCCTCAAAGTCTACCGGCTCAAGGTGAGCATTTGGCCTGTCTGTAAATGGCTTTTCACCTTTGAGGATGATCTTCGAAAGTGCCTCAGGGAAACCTCCCGGAGCCTGACCAAGCTCACCTTTAAACAAACTCACTACAGATTCAGGAAATGACAGCGACTTGCCGTCTTTAAGCACGTCTTGGGCTGAGATGTTATTTGAAGTCAGGTAAAGTGCCATATCACCTACCACTTTGGATGATGGTGTTACTTTTACGATATCACCAAATAGCTTATTTACAGCCGCATAGTTCTCTTTTATTTTCTCAAACTTATCACCTAAACCTAATGCTTCTGCCTGAGGACGTAGATTAGAATACTGACCTCCAGGTATTTCGTGCTCATATACTTCGGCAGTTCCGGCCTTTAAACCAGACTCAAACGGATAGTAGTACTCTCTCACATACTCCCAATAAGTCGAGAATTTATTGAGTGATTTTAGATTATAGCTTTGCTCTCTCTCATGACCCTCCATGGCTGCTACCACAGAATTGAAATTTGGTTGTGAGGTGAGGCCAGACATTGAGCCAAGCGCCACATCTACTACATCAACACCTGCATCTATCGCCTGCAAGTAAGTCGCACTCTGAATAGACGATGTATCATGCGTGTGCAAATGAATAGGCAGATCTGTAGCTTTTCTTAACTCTGTAATAAGCTTCTCTGCACTTCTTGGCTTAAGCAAGCCTGCCATATCTTTGATCGCCAGTATATGTGCTCCCTCATCTTCGAGTTGTCTTGCGAGATCTAAATAATATTGAAGGTTGTATTTAGTGTCTTTATCATAAAGGTCACCTGTGTAGCAAATGCATGCTTCGGCAAGCGCTTCTGTGCGTTCACGCACAGTTTTTATACTCACCTTCATGGCCTCAACCCAGTTGAGTGAGTCAAAGATTCTAAATACATCGATACCATTCTCCCACGACTTCTCTATGAACTTTTGTATCAGATTATCGGGGTAGGCCTTATAACCAACGGCATTTGACCCTCTGAGTAGCATTTGTAAGAGAATATTTGGCATAGCCTCTCTGAAAAGCTGTAAGCGCTCCCATGGGTTTTCATTTAAGAACCTCATACACACATCAAAGGTGGCTCCACCCCATACTTCCATAGAAAAGGTCTGGGGGTGGTTTTTAGCAAAGCTCTCTGCTACTTTGAGCATATCTCTAGTACGCACTCTGGTTGCCAACAATGATTGATGGGCATCTCTAAAAGTGGTATCTGTATATTGTATCTTGTTTTCGTTTCTCAGCCAGCTGGAAAAACCTTCTCTTCCCAGTGATGTCAGTTTATCTTTGGTCCCTTCAGGATAGCCACCAAGTCGATCAAATTCCGGAATTTTTGGCTCTCTGAAAGTCTTTGTAGGGTCAATTACTTTCACATCAGGATGACCGTTTACTGCTATATTTCCTAAATAGTTAAGCAATTTTGTGCCTCTATTGAGTCTACGGGGCACAATGAATAACTCCGGGTGGTCGGCAATGAAATTTACAGTTGCATCCCCCTTATAAAAGGTCGGGTGAGCAATTACATTTTCTAAAAATAAA
>NZ_SMMD01000432.1 GCF_009711475.1 Fulvivirga aurantia | reverse complement strand
ATCGCTTCGGTTTTTTTGTTAGTATCTATCTGCAGTTACAGCGCTGTCAAAAACTTCATTGTATCAACTCCATCAGCGTAATCATCTACTTCTGGTAGCTGAGCTTTACCAAACGGTTTACTTCCTGGCCATACGCCATCTTTAGAAACAATGCACTGAATTTTATCTTTTTGCTCTGTAAGACTTTCCTTTAATTCCTGGCCGTTTTTGTATTCTTTATAAAACAATACAGATATTGGTGAAACAAGCGCAGAATCAGGCTTTAATATTAAAAATCCATTATCAAGATGGTGGTCTTTATTTACTAAGTAGATTGACTTATTATAGTCGTAATTGTTAGCGTATTTATGATGGTGCTTCACTTCATTAAATCCTTCTATAGATTCAAAAAACTTGGTGAAATCATAATTCTCAGGTACATATAGTTTTGATACATTTCTACACCCTAAGCCAAAGTACTTGAATATATCATTTCCTAATGCTTCCAAGTCACTTTCTGATGACTCATTGTCGAGAATGGCGCATGAGGTTCTGTTTTTTCTGATGATGTGAGGATATTTAGAAAAGTAGTATTCGAAATACCTGGATGAATTGTCACTTCCAGTAGCAATGATGCCGTCAATACCTTTTAACTGATCCGCTATATGAATATAGTCTGACATGGCTGGGTTGATAGCAATGAGCTTGTCGATCACATAATGCATAAGTGATGAGTCTTTACTACTCAACTTAGGCTTTAGCTTATTACCACTTATAATGACGCATAATAGATCATGAAAGCCAACTAAAGGGATATTTCCTGCCATAACCACACCAATCGTTTTCTGTTGATCTTTCACGTCATACTGCGCTACCCAATCAGACAAAACAGATGCATCCAGAAATTTTGCAATCCCCTCGATCGAAGCCTTTACATTGTCTGCGGTAAACCAGGGGTTTTCTGAAGCCGCTCGTAGTTGTAATTGTTCGATTTCTTCTGCACTTAAATTTTTTAGGTGACTACCTAATTTAGCAAATGTGTCTATTCTTTCTTTTATTGTCATTTTTATCAAACCTTTAAGGTATTCTTTCTGTTTGAAAGCATGAAGATACTTTCTATT
The DNA here is from genome assembly GCF_009711475.1 of Fulvivirga aurantia. Taxonomy (GTDB): domain Bacteria; phylum Bacteroidota; class Bacteroidia; order Cytophagales; family Cyclobacteriaceae; genus Fulvivirga; species Fulvivirga aurantia. The sequence goes on along the minus strand of NZ_SMMD01000432.1, from coordinate 1,583 downwards.
TTTGCAAAGTTTCAAAATAATTGATTACAACAAATAAACAGAGCTAGAAATGGCAATAATGATAACAGACGAATGCATCAACTGTGGTGCATGCGAACCGGAGTGTCCCAATACCGCTATCTATGAAGGTGGCATAGAGTGGACATGGAGCGGTGGTACTGACCTTGATGAAGTTGAAATGGAAGATGGAGTCGTAGTAGATGGTAAAGAACATCAGGAGCCGGTTTCAGATGAGTTCTATTACATCGTTTCAGGTAAGTGTACAGAATGTATGGGATTTCATGAAGAACCGCAGTGTGCGGCTGTATGCCCCGTTGACTGCTGTGTACCAGATCCGGATTATGAAGAAACAGAAGAGGAGCTTCTGGCTAAACAAGCCTGGATGCATCACGAATAAAATTGAAGGTGTCTGATTTAGACACCTTTTTTTATTTCATCTTAGACCGTTTCACCAGGTAGGCATACAAAATATCGTTATAGTCCTGGCTAATGTCTGCCTCTATAAAATCAATTTTTAATTGGGCACATCGCAATTTCAAGTCTTTATAGTATTTTGCAATAGCTTCTTTGTAAGTGCTCTTTACATCACCTGGTTGTAATTTTAGCTTTTGACCTGTCTCCAGATCGATAAATTCATAGGGTCGATCTTCAAAATCAAAATCATACTCTGTTTTCTTATCAGATACATGAAATAATAAAACTTCATGCTTATTATGCTTAAGGTGCTGTAGAGCCTTGAAAATCTCATCAAGCTCTTTGGTATTATCCATCATATCACTAAAAATCACAATCAAGGAACGTATATGATTTTTTTCAGCGATCTCATGTAAAATCGAAGCTACTTGCGTTTTTTTATTTACACCTTCACTTTCTATAACCTGTTGTAAGGCAATCAATATTTTGTTGAGGTGAGAGCTGGTCGATTTGATTTGTGTAGTGAGTTCTATTTCTTCTGCAAAAGTCGTAAGACCTACTGCATCACGCTGTTTTTGCAGCAAATGGGCAACAGCAGCACTGGCCAAAACGCTAAACTTTAGTTTTCCCTTGTTTTTTTCGGGGTAACGCATAGAAGAGGATGTGTCTAGCACAATCTGGCACCTGAGATTTGTCTCTTCTTCATACCGTTTAGTATATAACCTATCGGTTTTGGCATATACTTTCCAGTCGATGTGCCGGGTGCTTTCACCCGTATTATATAACCGATGCTCTGCAAACTCTACAGAGAAACCATGATATGGTGATTTATGCAATCCCGTAATGAAGCCCTCTACCAGTTGTCGGGCTAGAAAATCTATATGACCAAGGTCTTTTACTTCGTTGAGGTCAATTTTCATTAAAATAAAGTTAGGGTACTTATTTAGAGGTATAAGTTACTATTCAATTAAGTACTATGGTACACATAAATCTTTGTGCAAGCAAAAAATGAAGGTTACTAACGCCAACAGTTGAAAAATGTTTTAATATTAACCTTGATACTTTGCATTGAATGTAATTATTATACTATATTTAAAACTGATTTTACTAAATAATAAGCCATTTATTAATTAAACTATTTGGATTGTGGAAGAGAATAATAATAATGA
>NZ_SMMD01000932.1 GCF_009711475.1 Fulvivirga aurantia | reverse complement strand
AAGATGCAAAACCAACAGAAACACGGAAACAATTACGGTAAATTTTTCGCAATGATTGCCACCGCCATGGTAGCCATGTTCTTCCTGATGTACACCCACTCTTACCAGATCATTGATCATTTCTGGTTTAGTGAAACCCGGTTATTTATGACCATTATTATGGCCGGTTCCATGATTATCATCATGCTACTGTTTATGCTGAATATGTATAAGAAGCGCAATGTAAACATTGCAATTATAGCATTAGGCGTAGTGCTCATTGCCGGAGGTATCGGACTTGTCAGAAGTCAGGTTACCGTCACAGGTGTTGACTACATGGAAGGCATGATCCCACATCACTCAATTGCCATTTTGACGAGTGAACGAGCTAAAATAAAAGATGTACGGGTAAGGAAACTAGCTGATGAAATCATTAAAGCGCAACGCAGGGAGATCATGGAAATGGAGTGGTTGATCAATGATATTAAGGAGAATGGAATAGTAGAAACCGAAGAGGAAAGGAAAAACAGACCAGTTCCGAAGTTTCAGGGATCAACAGAAAAAGAGACGCGAAATCTGAATGAATAGATTTTCCAAAGTGGTAACAATAAAACCCGAATGTCCATGACAGAATCCTTTAGAACCGGAATGATATGGGGCTTGATGTTGACGGTGATCACCATCACCTTATCTTATTTTTTGCCCTACGAAATGGTTATTGAATTGTTTGCATTCGCCATGGTGCTCATAGGGTCTGTCTACTTTGGTTTTGCTTTTAAGGAAGACAGCCGGAAAATTAAAATCATTGAATTAGTATCAGCCTCAGGATTCGTATTGACTGGAATTTTAGGTTTATGGATAAATCCATGGTTGATTGTAGCAGGTCTGTTTATGCACGGGATATGGGATTTACTGCATCATAATGGTAAATACTTGACCAAAATACCAGCTTGGTACATTCCGCTTTGTGTGATCTACGACTGGATGGCAGGTGGCTACCTGACTTATTTTCTACTATCAAACTAATCGTGGAATGAAAGAATGTTGTAAAACCGGGGATGAAAAAGCCCCATCAAAAATAAAAAAATGGGCAAGCCGGATCACCTGGGGGATTGTGATTCTCCTGGTAGTCGGTGTGGCCATCGTTCAAATGTTTAATCTTTAAAATTCAATTATTATGAAAAAGGTACTATTAACACTTGGGATCGCAGCAGTTCTTGCAAGCTGTGGATCATCCAACAAATCAGAAGAAAAAGCCGAGCAAGCAACTACTGCCAAATCAGAACAGACTGCGATGGAGGAAAAAGCCTCTTCGGCAGACAAAAACACAGATGTAAGCACGGTAATTGAGGCTTACCTCTCCATCAAAGACGCGCTGGTCAATGACGATCAGGAAAAAGCCGCTACCGCAGGTAAAACACTGGCCGGTGTTCTGGGCGAAATGAATATGGGCCAGGTCGCAGAAGGTCAAAAGAAAGAGGCCAACGAAATCATTGAAGTGGCAAAAAATCATGGTGAGCATATAGCCGAAAGCGAAATCGATCACCAGCGTGAGCATTTTGAAGCACTTGGTAAAGACATGAAAGATCTCATCGCCATCACCGGAACCGATCGCAAGCTTTACCAGCAATATTGCCCAATGTACAATGACAATAAAGGAGGAATGTGGCTGAGCGCATCGGAAGAAATCAGAAACCCTTTGTTTGGCTCAAAGATGCTCAAGTGTGGTAAGGTAGAAGAGGTCATCAACCTCTAAACCATGCTGAAAAAAGCGATAATAGCCATTTTGATAGTGGGTGCGGGGATACAATTGATACCCGTACCCAAAAATCAGAGTGATGAACTACCGGAAACGGATTTTTTTCAGTCTGTTGAGGCTCCTCTTGCCATCCGAAACATGGTAATCGCCTCATGCTACGACTGTCATAGCAATAATACCGATTATCCGTGGTATGGCAGGGTTCGTCCGTTGGCTTGGTTCCTTCAAAAGCACATAGATGAAGGTAAGGAAGAGCTCAATTTTTCCTCCTTTCGGGAGTATTCTGACCGGATGAAAAGAGAAAAGATACGCTCTATGATTTCACAAATACGAGATGGAGAGATGCCCCTGCAGGAATATCTCTGGATGCACCCTGAGGCGGAATTGAATGAAAAAGAAAAAAAGAAATTGATAGAATTTTTAAATCAGATCAACAAAGATGGAACCGATTGATAACCTAAAAATTATACTCTGGCTATTATTGCTCACCACTAGCATCTATGCATATCCACAAAACCTAACAGAGCAATTCACAGAGGGAAACGTGGAAGACCTGCCTGTCAGGGAGTACAGTATTACCATACGGTCGGAGAAAGTAAATAAAGCCGGAAAGGAAGTCATGGGTATGACCATCAATGGTAGCATTCCCGGTCCAACCTTGCGATTCAAGGAAGGTGAGTATGCCGTTATTTTTGTGAAAAATGAATTGGACGAAGAGACTTCAGTGCATTGGCACGGTTTGTTGCTGCCCAATTTTTATGATGGTGTGCCCTACCTGACCACTCCGCCTATAAAGCCGGGTGAAACACAGAAATACGAGTTTCCCATCAAGCAATCCGGCACGTATTGGTACCACTCTCACACAATGCTTCAGGAACAAAGCGGTGTGTATGGTTCCATAGTAATTGAACCCAAAGAAGAAACGCTGGAATACGACAAAGAACTGGTCATGTTGGTGTCAGACTGGACCAACGAAAAGCCCATGAATGTACTTCGGTTTTTAAAAAGAGGTACTGAATGGTACAACTGGAGAAAAGGAACTGCTACTCCGCTGAATCGGGTGATTGCACGAGGAGCCCTGGGTGCTCAATTTAATTTCTGGAGGCAAAGAATGGAAAGCGCTGATATTGCTGATATCTACTACCCGGCATTTCTTGTCAATGGAGAACAAAAGCAAGAGTACCCTGATTTTAAGCCGGGAGAACGGGTAAGATTGAGGATCATCAATGGGGCAGCTTCCACCTCATTTTGGATGACATTTGGTGGTGGGAACCCCACAATAGTCTCGGCAGATGGTCTCAACGTAGTGCCGGTAGCGCACAACAAGACCTTTATTGCTATCGCAGAGACGTATGATTTTATCGTAACTATTCCCGAAAAGGGGAAGATGGAGTTTCGGATTACCGCCCAGGATGGCTCAGGCACAGCATCTGCTTTTCTGGGCAAGGGCGAAGTGCTTTCGGCACCTGATGTGCCGCGTCCTGATAAAATAGGCATGATGAAGCAGATGTCTAAAATGGATATGCGGATGGGAGCCCCTGCGCTCAAGTTTCGGCCGAAAAATGATGAGCCGGAAAAAATGATGAAGGACTGGGGTATGCAAATGGATCAACCCATGAAGAAGATAGAGATGAAAAAAGGTGATGCACACATGACTGATCATGGAGGAATGGATAATATGGGAAATGAAAAATCCGAAAACAGCATGACCGATATGCACATGCAGGAAAAGAGTGGCAAGCCAAAAGAAAAATCGGATATGCCAATGCAAGGGATGGGGATGTTTTCTGAGTACAACTATGATTATTTAAAATCTTCGGAAAAAACCACATACCGAGAGGACTTGCCAGTACGTGATATTTTGCTGAACCTGACAGGAAACATGAATCGCTATATCTGGAGCATGAACGGAATTCCACTTGCTGAAACAGATAAGATTGAAATAAAGGAGGGCGAAGTAACCAGGATCACATTCAACAACCTTACGATGATGCATCACCCTATGCATTTGCACGGACATTTTTTCAGAGTGATCAATGAAAATGGGGTTTACTCACCGTTGAAACACACCGTGAATGTACCCCCAATGCAAAAGGTTACGATAGAATTTTATGGCAATGAATATGGGGACTGGTTTTTTCACTGCCACATCCTCTATCATATGATGGGAGGCATGGCACGCGTGATTAGCTATGACACACCGAGAGATGAGCGATTGGAAGAATATCCTGTTTCTAATCTTGTGCACGAAACCAATAAGTTTTACAGCTGGGGCATGGCTGATTTAGCTTCTCACACTGGCGCACTTAATCTGGTGTCTTCCAATATTCGTAATCAATTCAACCTGGGCATAGAGTACGGTTGGAATCAAAACTTTGAGGCAGAGTTTTCTTATGAATATTATCTCTATGATTATGTCCGGGTTTTTGGAGGAGTAAATGTTGAAAACACCACCAGAAACAGTCTGGATGATATTAAAACTACGGCAGTGGCCGGTATCCGCTGGTTCACTCCTTATATGTTTAATGTAGATATTCGGATAGACAATGAGCTAAGACCAAGGGTGGGTATTGGCAGGTCCCTGATGTTGTTTCCAAGATTTTCTGTATTCGGATACTATGAGTATCAGTTGGACGCAGGTTGGGTCAATACCCTGGAAGGAAACAAAAATTACACACAAGAAATAGTCTGGAATGCTGGTGCAGAATATTTATTATCTAAAAACTTCTCACTGATGGGAAGCTATGATAATCGTTTTGGTGCTGGTGGTGGACTTTCAATTAGATTTTAATGCGAAAAAATAATCAATACTATATACGAAAGACTCATCGCTGGTTGGGAGTGATCATAGGAATTCAATTCATTTTCTGGACGATTAGCGGACTCTATTTCAGTTGGACAGACATAGACGAAATCCACGGTGATCATTTCCTGGAACCTGTTGAAGAAACAGCAAAGTTAGGAAAGTTCGACATTCCTGATTCATTGTTGGTGGGTGAGCTAGCCCTCCGACTGATCGATGGAAAGCCTTACTTGTGGGTAAATAATTCTTTGCTTTTCAACACGGATAATGGACAGCTAAAGCAAGGAGTGACGAAGGATGAGGCTGAGCGAATTGCCAGGAAGTATGTAAAAGACGATTTCCAAATTGTATCAAGTTCATTAATTACAGAGGTAGGTGCTCATCATGAATATAGGGGAAGGCCATTACCAGCCTGGGCAGTAAAATTTGACAATTCTGAAGAACTGACGGCTTATATCTCCCAACGTGATGGAAGTTTCCAAAGAGTACGACATCAATCCTGGCGTTGGTTTGATTTTCTATGGATGTTTCATACGATGGATTACCAGGGAAGGGACGACTTCAACAACCTTTTACTACGGGCATTTTCATTGTTCGGGTTATTCACGGTAGCATCCGGATTTACACTGTTTTTTATGACTACAAAAAAGAAAAGAAAGAGAAATTTAAAACCTAAATATTGAAGCTATGAAATACATCTATGCCATCATACTTGCCATGGTACTCACCGCTTGTTCTACTTCTGGCGAAAAGCAAACAGATGAGAAAGCAGACGAAATGGATCATTCCACTCACATGGCTGAAAGTAAAGAACAACCCAAGTCAAAAAGTCCCATGCAAACAGCGATGGCAAATGTGGGTAAGAATCATGTTCACATTGAATATCATTCGCCTAGCAAGAGAGGTCGGCAAATATTTGGCGGACTTGTTGCCTATGGAGAAGTATGGGTTACAGGAGCGCATAATGCTACATCTATCCGCTTTTCCAAAGATGTGGAAATTGGTGGAGTGAAAATCCCAGAAGGAAAATATGCACTTTTTACGATACCGGGAGAGAATGAATGGACGGTCATTATCAACAAGAATTGGGATCAACATCTGGTTGATGAATATAATGAAGATGAGGACCTAGTTAGGCTCACCGTGACTCCTAAAATATTAGAAGAACCTGTTGAATCACTGACCTATGAAGTAATTGCGGAAGATGACAATACAGGAGCGGTTGTCATTTCATGGGATGATGTAAGAGTTTCTTTTACTATCCAGAACGCTTAAGAAAATAATTATGACCGACTTTTTAAAACAATGGGGTGAGGCAGCCTACACCAGTACTGGATTTTTCTGGATGGCCTTGTGGGCATTTATTCTGGGATATGCTGTCAGTTCCCTGATCCAAATATTTGTGACAGAGAAGCGCATGCAGCAAACCATGGGGGATGCCGGGGGCAAGAGCATGTTTCTCGGCACCTTTTTCGGTTTTATCAGCAGTTCTTGTAGTTTCTCAGCTTTGGCTACTTCCAAATCCCTATTTCAAAAAGGAGCCAGCTTCGCCTCTTCCATTGCTTTTATGCTTGCCTCTACCAACCTCGTGGTGGAACTGGGGATTATCATATCCATTTTCCTGGGCTGGCAGTTCGTGGTAGGTGAATATGTGGGTGGCATTTTGCTGATCCTTTGTAGCTGGCTGCTGATCCGATTGATTAACCCTAAAAAACTCATAGAAAAGGCCCGAAAGAACCTGGATCAAAAGCAAGATGAGGAGGAGGGTACTTCTTCTATTAAGAAGAAAATCAAATCCTCTGAAAGCTGGGCTAAGGTAGGCAAGCAGTATGCCATGGAGTGGAAAATGGTCTGGAAGGATGTGACAGTGGGGTTTACCATTGCCGGGATCGTATCTGCTTTTGTGCCCGATAGCTTTTTTCAGACCCTTTTCATCAATACCGGAGAAGGACAAGATTCATTTGGTTTTTTCACCTTGCTCGAGCATGTAATTGTGGGGCCGGTAGCGGCATTTCTCACTTTCATCGGATCCATGGGCAATATCCCACTTGCGGCCTTGCTTTTTGGTAAGGGTGTCAGCTTTGCCGGGGTGATGGCCTTTATTTTCAGTGATTTGGTGGTATTTCCAGTGTTGAGAATCAATGCCAAATATTATGGTTGGAAGATGTCGCTGTTTATCCTCTTTCTGTTGTTTACCTCGCTGATCGGTACTTCTTTGCTGCTGCATTACGGCTTTAGTCTCTTTGATTTATTACCTGATAGCTCGGGCAAGAGCATTACGGAGAGCGATCATTTCAAGATTGACTATACCTTCTTTCTCAACATAGCTTTTCTGATCGTTTCTGGAATCCTAATTTATTTGGGTTTTTTCAAAGGGAAAGACGTAATGCATCACAAAGAAATGGCACCCAAAAGCCCGATATTGGAGAAGACGCTCAAATGGCTGGCCTTTGTATGTTACGTATGGCTTGCTGGCGGAATTATTGTCAAACTAATCATTCTATAAACCATGAAAAACCACGAACATCATCACAACGGCCATCACGAGCATGAGGGTGGTCACGACCATAAAGGACATGCTTCGGATCATCATCAGGGTTCGCATGATCATCACGACCACCATGCCCACATGATTGAAGACTTTAAAAAGCGCTTTTACATCAATACCGCGCTTTCTATTCCGGTACTGGCATTTTCGGAAATGATCCAGAACTTTTTTGGCGTTGAGTTCAGCTTTCTGGGTATGGGCTATGTGGCGGCCGGTCTGGCTACCTTCATATTTTTCTACGGGGGCTGGCCTTTTCTCAAAGGGCTTAAAGACGAGCTTTCGGAAGGTGGCCCAGGTATGATGACCCTGATTGCCATTGCTATTACTGTGGCCTGGGCGTACAGCACTGCGGTGGTTTTTGGGCTGGAAGGAAAAGTTTTTTACTGGGAACTGGTGACCCTGATTGATATTATGCTGCTCGGTCATTGGCTGGAGATGCGCTCGGTGATGGGGGCGTCCAAAGCTCTGGAAAAACTAGCCGAATTGATGCCTTCAGAAGCACATAAAGTTGAAGGCGATGACATTCATGAAGTTAAGATCAGCGAGCTAAAGAAGGGTGATATCATCCTGATCAAGCCTGGAGAGAAAGTACCTGCCGATGGCAAGATTGTGGAAGGCGATAGTGACTTAAACGAAAGTGCCCTTACCGGAGAAAGCAAACCTGTGCAAAAATCCCAAGGCGATGAAGTGATTGGCGGGGCGATCAATGGAGATGGAAGTCTGAAGGTGGAAGTAAAATCTTCCGGGGAAGACAGCTACCTCAACAAAGTCATCCGGCTGGTGGAGGAAGCCCAGCAGACCAAGTCCAAAACTCAAAACCTGGCCAACAGGGCGGCTGGTTGGCTAGCTTACATTGCACTTGGAGTAGGAGTTGTAACATTCATTGCATGGGCGTTTTTCAGCGCACAGGGTACTGATTTTGCCTTGGAGCGTATGGTGACTGTTATGATCATTACCTGTCCGCACGCACTGGGTCTGGCAGTACCGCTGGTGGTCGCTATATCAACCGCTTTATCAGCCAAAAACGGGCTGCTGATCCGCAACCGGACAGCCTTTGAAAACAGTCGCAAGATATCCGCTATTGTGTTTGATAAGACCGGAACACTTACTGAAGGGAATTTTGGGGTAAACAGAGTTGAAGTCCTGGACGGCCGGTCCGAAGACGAGCTGCTGGCTACTGCGGCTGCCATTGAACAAAGCTCGGAGCATCCTATCGCCCGGGGTATTGTAAAAGAAGCCAAAAACCGTGAATTGAAGTTGCCCTCTGCCTCAGACTTTAGTGCTACTAAAGGAAAAGGTGTAAGCGCCAGGGTGGATGGTGCGACTTACCAGATCGTCAGTCCAGGTTATTTAAAAGAGGAAGGAATAGACTTGCCTGAAGGCACTAATTCCGATAAAGCTGAAACGGTTGTTTTTGTCCTAGAGGAAGGAAAGCTAATTGGGTTTATTGCCCTGGCCGATCAGATCAGGAAAGAAAGTAAGGGGGCAATCAAAACACTTAAAGAAAAAGGGATCAAGGTACTGATGGCCACCGGGGATAATGAGCAAACGGCTAAAGCAGTAGCCGATGAACTGGAGCTGGACGGTTACTATAGCCAGGTACTGCCACATCAAAAATCGGAATTGATTGAAGAACTGCAGTCAAAAGGGGAGTACGTAGCGATGACTGGTGATGGTGTAAATGATGCCCCTGCACTGGCTAAAGCCGATATCGGCATTGCCGTAGGTTCTGGCACTGATGTAGCGGCCGAAACAGCCGATATTATCCTGACCGAAAGCAGCCCGGAAGATATCAGTCGCCTGATCTTATTTGGCCGGGCTACTTACAAGAAAATGGTACAAAACCTGGTCTGGGCTACTGGCTATAACGTGGTGGCTATACCATTGGCGGCCGGAGTGCTCTATTCCCAAGGCATCATGATCAATCCGGCTGTAGGTGCTGCTTTGATGAGCCTGAGTACTATCATCTGTGCGGCTAATGCGCAACTGCTTAGATTAAAAATCAGGTAATTAGATTAATCATGAATTAACAGCGATAGCACAATGAACGAAAACAAAATCCATATCAAAAACATGGTGTGCCAGCGATGTATCCTGGCCGTACAGGACATCCTTCATGACTTGAATATTGAAGCTGAAGAGGTTGCACTAGGGAAGGTTACGATCACTCACGAATTGAATGCCGATAAGAGAAAGGAACTCAGCGATCGTCTAAAAGATCTGGATTTTGAACTACTGGAACCGGGGCGATCCAGCCTCATTTCCCGGATAAAAACCCTGATCGTAGAGCAGATCCATCACAGCAAAGAGCCTTTGAAAGAAAACTTTTCCACTTTCCTGGCCGACAAACTTCATCACGAATACTCGTACCTAAGCCGCCTTTTTTCATCGGTGGAAGGTATCACGATTGAAAAGTACATTGCCCGTCAGAAAATTGAAAAGGTGAAGGAGCTGCTCTTTTACGATGAACTGTCTTTGTCGGAAATCGCCTTTCAAATGGATTACAGCAGTGCTGCCTACCTTTCCACCCAATTCAAAAAGGAAACCGGAATGACACCTACGGAATTTAAAAATAGACATCAGCCCGGTCATAGGCGTTTGGATAGTCTTTAGGCAAAATTTTGAATAGGAACCGCAAAATTCCATAACGCTTTCCAATGTAGCACCTGCGACCTTTGTATCATAAAGAATTTCATGACTATGAATACAATCGTTGCACCCAAAAAAAGCACAAAAAAGGAATCATTCCCGGTTACCGGGATGACCTGTGCCGCCTGCGCTTCCAGTGTAGAATCTGTTTTATCCCATACTGAAGGGGTAACGAATGCCAGTGTAAATTTCGCTTCCAACTCGGTTATGGTGGAATACGATCCTTCTGTCACTTCCGGTGATCTGCAAAACGCATTGCGAAGTGTAGGCTATGACCTCATCATCGATGCGGAAGACCCTTCCCAGGCTCAGGAGGAAATGCAGCGTCAGCATTACCTGGACGTGCGGAACCGTTCTATCTGGTCGGCTATCCTTACACTGCCGGTCTTTATTCTAGGTATGTTTTACATGGACTGGATGCCGGGGCGATGGATTTCATTGGCTTTTACTATTCCCGTATTGTTTTGGTTTGGCCGGAGCTTTTTCATCAATGCTTTTAAACAGGCCAAACACGGCAAAGCCAATATGGACACATTGGTTGCACTTAGCACCGGAATCGCTTTTATTTTCAGTTTGTTCAATACCCTGTTTCCAGAGTTCTGGCATAACCGGGGTATTCACCCGCATGTATACTACGAGGCAGCCACCGTGATCATCACCTTCATTTCTTTAGGTAAGTTGCTGGAAGAAAAAGCTAAGTCTAATACCTCATCGGCCATCAAAAAACTAATGGGTTTGCAACCCAAAACCCTGAAAGCCATCATTGATGGAGTAGAACAGGAGGTTCCGATTACCTCGGTGCAAAAGGGCTACACCATTGTGGTGCGCCCCGGAGAGAAAATACCGGTAGACGGGACAGTACTGTCCGGCAGTTCCAATGTGGATGAAAGTATGATCACCGGGGAACCGGTACCTGTGTCCAAGACCAAAGGCGAAAAAGTATTTGCCGGTACAGTCAACCAAAAAGGTAGCTTTCAGTTTGAGGCCGAGAAAGTAGGCGGGGAAACGCTACTCTCACAAATCATCAAAATGGTGCAGGAAGCTCAAGGCAGCAAGGCCCCGGTTCAGAAACTGGTTGATAAAATTGCCGGAATATTCGTACCGGTGGTGATGGCCATTTCTATCGTCACTTTCATGGTATGGATGTTTGTAGGTGGAGATGATGCCTTTACACATGCATTACTTACCTCGGTTGCTGTATTAGTAATCGCTTGTCCCTGTGCATTGGGCCTTGCCACCCCTACGGCCATCATGGTAGGTGTGGGTAAAGGAGCAGAAAATAACATTCTGATCAAAGATGCCGAAAGTCTTGAGTTAGGTCATAAAGTAAATGCGGTTGTGTTAGACAAAACAGGTACGATCACAGAAGGTAAGCCTACGGTTACTAATCTCTTTTGGTCGGATAAAGCCCATGAAGATTACCATGCCGGGGTGCTGCTCGCCCTTGAAAACCAATCGGAGCATCCATTAGCCGATGCGGTTGTAAAAAAGCTGAAAGAAGAGGGAGTGCAATCGGAAGAATTGAAAGGCTTTGACAGCATCACCGGTAAAGGGGTAAAAGCAGCCGATACTTCAGGGAGATATTATTTCATCGGAAACGCCAAATTGATGGCTGAAAACCGGGTAAACATCCCTCAAGATATTCAACAAAAAGCAGCAAAGTGGCAGGAAGAAGCTAAAACAGTGGTTTACTTTTCTGATGATAAAGAAGTGCTGGCTGTGTTAGCTATAGCCGATAAGATCAAAGCTACTTCTAAATCAGCCATTGAAAAATTAAAGAAAAAAGGGGTAGAGGTGTACATGCTCACTGGTGATAACAACCAAACTGCGAAGGCAGTGGCCAAAGAGGTAGGATTGACCGATTTTAAAGGTGAGGTATTACCGTCTGAAAAAGCTGATTTCGTAAAAGAACTGCAAGCTAAAGGAAAAGTAGTGGCCATGGTAGGTGATGGTATTAACGATAGCCACGCTCTGGCCCAGGCTGATGTAAGTATTGCTATGGGACACGGCTCAGACATTGCGATGGATGTGGCCAAGATGACTCTGATCACGTCCGATTTGGAGTCTATTCCCAAAGCTCTCAAGCTCTCTACCAGAACGGTGAAGGGCATCCGCCAGAACCTCTTCTGGGCATTTATTTACAACGTAATTGGTATTCCGATCGCGGCAGGGGTGCTTTACCCACTGAACGGGTTTCTTTTAGACCCAATGGTTGCAGGAGCAGCCATGGCCTTCAGTTCGGTATCGGTGGTGGCCAATAGTTTGCGACTGAAAACAACTAAGATTTAAAAATCAAATTTTCAAACTTTAAAATAGACTTACAATGAATACTTTAAAATTCAAAACGAACATTAATTGCAGTGGATGTCTCTCTAAAGTGACGCCCATCCTGAACGAGGAAAAGGACATTCAAAAATGGGAGGTTAATCTTGAAAGTGAAAACCGTGTGCTCACCGTTGAAACTTCGAGCCTCAATGCGGAAGAAGTAAAGAAAACAGTTCAGCAAGCCGGTTTTAATGCTGAGGTTATATGATTTATTTATGTTCACTTAAGCGAACATTCAGGTTCTTAGCGACTCTTTCGCTCAAATAAACTTCATTTTTATCATCTACCAGGAGTTTGACGGACCCGTCAAACTCCTCCTTTTCTATAATTACCCACCTCTGACCAAGTTGTAACCCCTTATTGTCCAAATGATTTAAAAAGCCTTTATCATCTGTAGCCACACTTCGGAAAACATATTTTTTGCCAGGTTCTGCTTCGGAAAGCGGTATAATACTCAGGTTTGGAAAATTACCGTCTTTATCTGGAATGGGATCGCCAGGCGGATCTGTCTCAGGATACTCAAGAAAGCGCTCCAGTCTTTCTATGAGTAAAGATGATTGAACATGCTCTAGTTGCTCAGCAATAGTATGTACTTCATCCCATTTAAAGTTCAGTGTTTCTACGAGAAAGGTCTCCCAGAGCCGATGTTTTCGTATGATTTGTTTTGCCAGAAAACTCCCTTGATCGGTTAAAGTAATATTGTTCTTATCCTCTATCAAACCTCTTTTTCATAGAGCCGCCTGAGCATGTCTGAAGCCGAAGCAGGACTTCTGCATTATTTCGGCTACAGCACTCACCGTGACAGAGGTCGCAGTTTCTTCAAGAAAGAAGAGTGCCTTGACGTAATTCTCGACTATAGTTGATATCATTGATAAATTTAGACTAATCTAAAATTTTATTTTTGCTAAGCAAATTATTAATTTTGCCTTATCAACATATAATTATATGATAAACGTAAAAATAAAGTATCTGGCGTTGGTTTTTTTGGTGCCCTTGTTTTTTTATTCATGCGATGAGGTATTTCCTGAAGCACCAGCAGAAAATGAATTGTTGGACGGTCCGATGGAAGACCTTGCATATTCAGAGCAGAACAGGTTTTTGGCTGGAGATGTAGCCTTCAATGATGAGGTTTTTACACCAGAGAATGGTTTGGGGCCTATTTTTGTAGCCACCTCCTGTGGAAGCTGTCATCCGGGAGATGGAAAAGGGCATCCTTTCACCACACTTACACGATTTGGGCAGACATCACCTAATCAGAGTAATAATATTCCACCAGGAGCACCACAGCTGCAGAATAGGGCCATTCCGGGATTTGAGCCGGAGAGGCTACCATCCGGAGTTCCATTTATGAAGTTTACTCCTCCGGCAGTTACCGGTCTTGGACTGTTAGCGGTCCTCACAGATGCACAAATACTTGAAAATGCCGATCCTAATGATGATGATGGAGATGGTATCTCCGGGGTCCCCAATTATATTACTCCTCCTGATTACTTTCAACCGCAATGGTTTCATCAATCCTTCAGTGGTAAATACATTGGGCGTTTCGGAAAGAAGGCTGCCGCCATTGACTTATTGCAACAAACTGCCACCGCATATAACCAGGATATGGGCGTGACATCTACATTTGAGCCGCTAGATGTGGCCACCAACCTCTCAGTTGATCCGGAAGTAAGCGATCAGACTATAAGGGACGTAGTTTTTTATTTAAGAACGCTTAAAGCACCAATTCAAAGGGAATCCGATGCTTCTGATGTTATTCGGGGTCAACAAATCTTCACCGATATTAAGTGTGGCTCATGTCATATCCCCTCCTGGACAACTCCTGAATCTGATATTGGAGCTCTCAGCAATAAGACTTTTTATCCTTATACAGATTTGTTGCTGCACAATATGGGACCTGGTCTCGATGATGGAGCTACGGAAGGTTCAGCAGAAACGTATGAATGGCGAACCCCACCACTTTGGGGACTTGGTCTTTCGCAGGATTCCCAAGGAGGTGAGTTGTTTCTGATGCACGATGGTCGTGCAAAAACGATTAAAGAAGCTATAAATATGCATGGTGGGGAAGCATCCATCAGCCGGGATAGCTTTGAGCAGCTCAGTGAAACAGATAAGCAAAAACTCCTCACATTTCTTAAATCTCTTTAGCCACATGGACAGAAAAGAATTTCTAAGTTTAATAGGAGGCTCCTGCTTAGCGATTGCTGGAATTGCCCCGTTTTTTTCAGGCTGCACTTCCATTCATAAAGTGAGTGCCGTGATAAGTGATAATAAGCTAAGGTTATCAAAGAATGAATTTACCAGTGACCAGGGAAAACCTCTGGAAGTGGTACTGGTAAGGGCAACCTCTTTGGCCTTTCCTATTGCCTTGTACAGAATCAATCCTAAGGAATACATCGCACTTTGGATGGAGTGTACGCATAAAGGGTGCGAAGTAAATGCACAAACCAATTATCTGGTATGCCCCTGTCACGGAAGCGAATTTGATTCAAAGGGCAATGTATTGCAAGGCCCGGCAGAAGCTAACCTCAAAACCTTTAATACAAGCACAGATCATGAAAACATCTACATTCATTTATAAAAACCGCAAACTGCTATTCCTGATTATTTTTTTTGGAATGGGAGCATCTGTAATGGCGCAGCAAATAAGTAATGACACAACTGATCTCCAAATGAATATGGATGCGGTTTATAACCGTCCGTTTTTACAGGCAGGCAGTTTTCCGGTGGCCTTGGGCGGTTATGTTGAAGCACATGGTCAGTATTTCGTGACTGATGGAATTAGCGAGGGGATTTCTTTTAAGATACCCAGAATGACGCTGTTCGTTTCTTCCTCAATCCTGGATCGGATTAAATTCCTTTCCGAAATAGAGTTTGAAGAAGGCACCAAGGAAATAAATATTGAGTTTGCTGCTCTTGATTTTGAATTTCACCCCTTATTTAACCTTAGGGGAGGAATCATCATGAATCCTAT
The DNA here is from genome assembly GCF_009711475.1 of Fulvivirga aurantia. GTDB lineage: Bacteria > Bacteroidota > Bacteroidia > Cytophagales > Cyclobacteriaceae > Fulvivirga > Fulvivirga aurantia. The sequence goes on along the minus strand of NZ_SMMD01000932.1, from coordinate 5,944 downwards.
AGGTGCATTCAACCAAAACCACGATGGGCCTAATTGGGAATTTGTAGACCGGCCTATTTCAGCTACCACCATAATCCCGTCTACTTTCAGCAATGTCGGGTTTGGTTTTCATGGCAAAACCTATCAGAAGCAATGGGTTTGGGCCTATGAAGCTTATGTGACCAATGGGTTCAATGATCAGATAATCGCCAACAGCGAAGGCCGCACCTGGCTACCGGCTGCCAAAGAAAATGTAGATCGGTTTGAAGAAAATTTTAATGCCGTACCACTGGTTACACTGAAAACGGCAATTCGTCATAGGCAAATTGGAGAAATTGGGCTTTCATGGATGGGGGATGTATATAATAAATATGAGGAAGATGGACTTGTTTTGGATACAAAAAGAAGGTTGGACGTATTTGCTGTAGACTTCAATACCACCATCAAAAAAAAGGTGAACATCACAGGTGAGTGGGTTTGGGCCTTCCTGAATATACCAGATACCTACTCACAGCAGTTTGGCACGCAGCAACAGGGAGGATTCGTTGATGTTGTTTACTCAATTATTAAGCGAAAGATGCTGGGATGGGAAAATGCCAGGGTTAATCTGGCTGTGCGCCTGGAGCATGTAGATTACAACGTAGGATCATTCAATGAAACCAGGGGCACTATTCATGACGATCTACAAGCCATTGTGCCTGCCATTAGTTTCCGGCCATCTGCTCAGACGGTGATACGGGCCAACTACCGCTACATGTGGGAAACGGATCTACTGGGGAATCCACCTGTAAAAACAGCAGGAATAGAAATTGGGGTTTCCAGCTATTTTTAGATTAAGGGGCAATGGGTTAGTGAACGCTGCAATCTGTTCCTTCGTTGACCTATATAATAATGCTTTGCAATACCCTTGCATGGCTTTATTACGTACATTTGTAATGATGAGAATCACATGCTACATATTCAGTTTTTACTTTATAGTCCTGTCAGGGGTGGCATGTGCTGATCCTATCCCCGAAGATTCTCAACAAATAGTGACAACTGTGGAAGCGGAGAGTTCAGGTCATAACCATGATCATAAAGCTGGTTGGGATGGTTGTACTCCTTTCTGTGTGTGCCATTGCTGCCACCTTCATTTCTTTCCTGCTACTGGTGTTGTTTTCTCACATCCTTTGAAGCTTCCGCTAGTTTACTCTTCTTTTTATCAGGATTTCAGAAGCCTGGAACTTCACGATTTTCTCAAACCCCCACGAGCTTAGTTTACAGGTTATAGGGTTCGGTATGTCTATTTGGCAATGATGTTATGCATTGGCCGGATTTCATATTGTAACCTATAATCTCCTTCTCTTTTCCTTAATTCCGTAAGGTCATCTTTTCCTTGGTTCAAGGAAACTTTGGAAGATTTTGAAAAAAACCAATAAAAATAAAACGAAGAAAAGGAAGAGAAGAAAAATCACTGCCAAATGGATAATCAAGTGGTTTTTCATTGTGATGGTATGCCTTATCCTGCTCGCAGCGATGGTGGCTCGTGTTCATCACTTCTTCTCTGTCCATATGAGATAATTTAATAAATGGTATGATCAATAAAATCATTTCTTTTTCTATAAAGAATAAATTCATTGTGGGCTTGCTGACACTGGCCCTCATTGGAGTAGGTATCTACTCCATGTCCACGGTCAACCTGGGATCGGTACCGGACATTACTAATAATCAGGTACAGGTAATCACTGTTTCTCCCAACCTGGCTACCGAGGATATAGAGCAGTTTGTTACCTACCCGGTAGAGCTGGCGATGGGTAATTTGCCGGGAGTAAACGAAATCCGTTCCATTTCCAGGTTTGGCCTGTCGGTAGTAACCATTGTCTTTGAAGACGATATGGGTACCTATCTGCCCCGGCAACTGGTGCAGGAAAAACTGAACGAATTAAAAGAAACTATTCCAGAGAAATTCGGCAGTCCTACCATGGGGCCTATTTCTACGGGTTTAGGACAGATCTATGAATATACCATTCAACCCCAGGAAGGTTATGATTCAGTGTACTCTCCCATGGAGCTACGTACCATCCAGGATTGGATTGTCAAGCGGCAATTGACATTACTGGATGGAGTCGTTGAAGTCAATTCATTTGGGGGCTATATCAAGCAGTATGAAGTGGCCATTAATCCGGAAAAACTCAATGCTCAGAATGTAAGCATTTCTCAAGTTTACGAAGCACTCTCACGAAATAATGTTAACACGGGAGGGGCTTATATTGAAAAGAACAATATGTCCAACTTCATACGAGGTGAGGGCCTGGTACGCTCGCTGGATGATATTCGCAAAATTGTTGTTAATAACGAAAACGGCATACCGATTACTATAAGCGATGTTGCCGAAAAAGTTCATTTCGGCAGTCAGGTCAGGTACGGGGCATTCACGCAAGATGGACACGAAGCTGTGGGTGGCATTATTATGATGCTAAAAGGGTCTAATCCAAATGCCGTGATCCAAAATGTAAAGGAACGCATGAAGGAGGTGGAGAAATCGTTGCCTGAAGGGCTGGCTATTAATACAATCATTGACCGGAGTGAGCTGATTTCAAGAACCACCGATACGGTAAAAACCAATCTTTTAGAAGGGGCTTTGATCGTAATATTTGCCTTAGTAATCTTACTGGGGAGCCTGCGTGGTGGTATTATCACTGCAACTACTATCCCCCTTTCGTTGCTATTTGCCTTCATTCTGATGAAACAGTTCAATGTGTGGGCTAACCTCATGAGCTTGGGTGCTATTGACTTTGGGATAATTATTGATGGGGCGGTGATCATCATTGAGGGCACCGTATATGAAATCCAGAAAAGAATCAAGTCTGGCAAGCTAGGTTTCAATCAGAAAGTTATGGATGAAGTGGCCTATGACGCGGGAAGTACCATGATGGGGTCTGCTTTTTTTGGGCAGATTATCATTTTGATTGTCTTTGCTCCGATACTTTTCCTCACCGGGGTAGAAGGTAAAATGTTCCAGCCTATGGCCTATACCTTCGGCTTTGCCATGATTGGTGCTATTATCCTTTGCCTGACCTACGTGCCCATGATGTCAGCATTATTTATGAAGCCCATCCAGAACAAAAAGAACTGGTTTGGCAGCTTTGAAAGATGGCTGGAAAAGGTCAGCGACAAGATCATTAGTGGTATACAATATGCCTACCTGCCCTTACTCAAAAGTGCCCTGCGTTTTAAAGCTGTAGTGATCATGGTGGCTATTGTGCTGCTAGGTCTTGCCGGGTTTATCTTTTCAAGGATGGGGGGCGAGTTTGTACCCCAATTGGATGAAGGGGACATTGCGATGCAGGCACTGATCAGGCCGGGTAGTTCACTTTCTGAATCTAAAGAAGTCTCTATAAAAATAGAGCGTATTTTATTAGATAATTTTCCTGAAATCAAAACGGTAACCGCCCGGATTGGTGTGGCAGACATTCCTACCGACCCCATGCCCATGGATATTGCCGATATGTACCTGATCCTGGAAAAGGACAAAGAACAATGGGAGACGGCTGAGACTAAAGATGAACTAATTGAGGCCATCAAGAATAAGCTGGATGAGCAATTGACAGGCGTGAATCTGGTATTTACCCAGCCGGTAGAATTGCGATTCAACGAACTGCTGGAAGGAGTGCGTGAAGATATTGCTGTGAAGCTTTATGGTGAAGACCTGGAAGTACTGTCAACGAAGGTGCAGGAAATGGCTGGTATTATTCAAACTGTGCCGGGTGCAGGGGACGTAAATGCGGAAAGAATTTCGGGGCTGCCTCAGATGACGGTGCGTTATAACCGTGATAAGATAGCACAATACGGCCTGGATATCCAGAAGCTCAATGAGTACGTAAGCTCAGCCTTTGCCGGTGGTGTGGCCGGAGTGATCTTTGAGGGAGAAAAAAGATTTGATATGGTCATCCGCTTTGATGAAGCTCACCGAAAGAGTATAGACGATCTGCGCACCTTATATATTGACCTTCCGGATGGTACCCAGGTTCCCATTAAAGAAGTAGCGGATATTAGTTATGTGCCAGGGCCCATGCAGATTTCTCGTGACAATACCTACAGAAGAACCTATGTCGGAGTAAATGTGAGAGGGCGGGATGTAGAGTCGGTAGTCAATGATATACAGGAAAAGCTGGATGCTGAGTTGGACTTGCCAGCAGGCTATTATATCACCTACGGAGGTGAATTTGAAAACCTGGAAAGGGCTAAAAGTCGGTTGCAGATCGTAGTGCCTATTGCACTCTTCCTGATTTTTGTGCTGCTGTACTTTGCCCTACAATCCTTCTCGCAATCCATCATGATTTACATCGCCATTCCACTGGCAGCCATTGGAGGTGTGTTTGCCCTTTGGTTGAGAGACATGCCATTTAGTATCTCGGCTGGTGTCGGATTTATTGTGCTCTTCGGGGTGGCCGTGCTCAATGGTCTGGTCTTGATCAACCGCTTCAACTCATTAAAAGAAGAAGGTGTGACCAGTATCAGCGACCGTATTCTAACCGGAACAAAAGAACGAATCAGACCTATTATGTTAACAGCCACTACAGATATATTCGGGTTCTTGCCCATGGCATTTAGTAGCTCTGCAGGTGCCGAAGTACAGCGACCCTTAGCGACCGTTGTGATAGGGGGAATGCTTACAGCGACATTGCTCACGCTGGTAGTACTACCTGTACTTTACACCTTTGTAGAAGGAAGGAGCGATAAAAGGAAAGGTCTTCAAACCCCAAATGCTAATCTAATTCCTGTATTGCTCATGGTGGGTGGCCTTGTTGGATTACCTACCCTTGCGAATGCCCAGCAACCACAAGAGGGTTTAACAGAAAGATTCAGTGATTACGATAGTCTGCCTACGATCACCCTGGAACAAGCTAAAAAGAAAGCGATTGAAAGCTATCCGAAAATTCAATCGGCACGCTTGGAGATTGAAAATCAGGAGGTTTTAAAGAAAACCGCTTGGGATTTTGGTAACACGCAGGTATTTACCGGACGAGAAGAGGTTGGCAACGGCTCTGATGGAGTATATACCCAAATTGGAATTCAACAACAACAGATAGATGTGTTTGGTATAGCACCTAGACTGAAATTGCAAAAAGAACGTGTAGCATTGGCTGAGAAAGCCCTTGATCTGTCAGTGATTGAACTGGAGCGAGAAGTGAGCCAGGCCTGGTCGCAGGTGTATGCCACCAAAAGTCAGTATCAGGTGTATGAACAACTTGATTCTTTATTTATAGGTATAGAGCGGGCAGCCCGCATCAGATTGGAGACAGAGGCTACGTCCAAGCTGGAGTACCTGGCCACCTCCAACCAGGCCAACCAGGTACAAATACAAAAGGAACAAGCCTACAGAGATTACATGACTGCCCTACAAAGGCTAAACCTCTGGTTTGCCAACGATACCCTTTACACTGTACCGGATGTACCCACCAATCAACTGGACGAACCGCTCAATTACGCAGTAGATTCATTAATGAGCCACCCCTTAATGAAGGTATCAAAACAGCAGGTAAATGTGGCTGAAGCTGTAATAAATGAGCGAAGGTCACAGTTTTTGCCGCAGTTGCAGGGGCAATACGGTAAACAGCAGGTAGATGGGCAATCCGGCTTTTACACTTACCAGATAGGTATAAGAATACCATTGCTCTTTGGACCTGAGTTGGGAAGAACTCAGTCAGCAAAAATCCAGCGTGATATTGCCGGGCAAAATTTGATGCAAAACCAGATGGAACTTAATGCAGCGTATCAGGCAATGAGAGAACAGTACCTGAAGTGGTTCAACTCGTGGGTTTATTACCGGGATACGGCATTACCACTCGCTCAGGAGCAACGAGCCGGGTCAGTTTTGGCTTATCAGGAAGGTGCTATTGATTATGTCACCTTTCTGCAAAACATCCGGGATGCTATCCGCATTGAAGTGGATTCCTGGGATGCCTTTGGCAACTACCTCGAT
>NZ_SMMD01000311.1 GCF_009711475.1 Fulvivirga aurantia | reverse complement strand
CTGTGGCAGGCCGGCTTTATCGCTCACCTGCCACATCTAGTATAGTCCAATCGCAAAGTACATTTGCGGTTTTCATACCCGCTTATAAGGAGGACGGAATTATTGTGGAAGTGGCACAAGAAGCACTGAAACAATCATACCCTCAAGATAAGTATGAGGTGGTTGTAATTGCAGACTCTTTGCAACCAGAGACACTGGTTAGCCTACGTAATCTACCTATTACAGTTGTTGAGGTTTCTTTTGAAAAAAGCACGAAAGTTAAAGCATTAAATAAAGCACTCGATTTGCTTAAAGGTAAGTACGATCATGCAGTAATATTAGATGCTGACAACGTAATGGAATTTAACTTCCTTGAGATTTTAAATAATCTTCACAATCAAGGGTATAGGGCCATTCAAGGTAGAAGAGCTGCCAAAAACAAAAACAATAGCCTTTCATTGTTAGATGGTTTGAGTGAAGAAATCAATAATCACATGTTAGGCAAAGGTAGCTCAGCATTAGGGCTGTCTGCTGCTCTCAAAGGATCAGGAATGTCATTTGATTACGATCAGCTCCGAATAGAGTTAGCGAAGATGGAGTCGGTCGGTGGTTTTGACAGAGAATTAGAATTACGTCTTGTTAATCAAAACACCAGAGTAAAGTACGCTCACAATGTAGTTGTATTTGATGAGAAAGTAGAGAAGTCTGAAGTATTCGAAAATCAAAGAAAGCGGTGGATATCGAGTCAATTCTTTTATTTGAAAAGATATCTCTTCCCTGGTGTAATTGGCTTTTTTAAAGGAAAATTCGCCTACTGCAATAGTACAGTATTAAGGAATATTCAACTACCTCGACTTATCAATTTAGGACTATTGACAGTACTTACAATAATATCTATTTTGGGCTCCTTAATAGTACCTACTCTGTATGAAATTTGGATTGCTATTGCCCTAATAACTTACTTGAGTACTGCTTTAGCCATACCAAATGAATATTATGGCAAGCCCTTACTACAGGCCGTCTTTTCTCTTCCAAAAATATTCCTGAAGATGTTCGCACTTTTATTCAAATTAAAAGGAGCAAACAAAAAATTCATTCATACACCTCACACATCAAGTAGAAATAAAAATTGAAACCGTTGACTAAAACCCAGCAACCACTCGTATCAATAATTACTATCAACTACAACGAGGTGGACGCCACGCTGGACCTGCTGGCTTCTTTAAGAGATATAGGATATACCAATAAAGAAGTTATTGTTGTAGACAATGCTTCCAAAGTCAGCCCACAAAAAGCTATTAAAGCAGAGTTTCCAGAGGTAAAACTAATAATGAGTGACGAAAATTTGGGTTTTGCCGGAGGTAATAATCTAGGTATTAAGGAGGCAAAAGGAGATTATCTACTTTTTATAAATAATGATGCTGTAATTACAGAAGGGACTATCGAAAAACTCATAGAAACTTTTGAGAAAAATCCTGATGCCGGGATTGTGAGCCCAAAGTTTCACTTCTATAATAAGCCAGGTATAGTCGAGTATGCCGGATACTCCGATATGAATTCATTTACAGGGAGAAATACCACCATTGGGAGTGGAGAAACTGATAAAGGTCAATATGATCAAATGTCTGTAACACATTTTTGCCATGGAGGAGGAATGATGGTACCACGACATGTCATTGAGAAAGTTGGCCCGATTCCTGAAGAGTATTTTTTA
>NZ_SMMD01000310.1 GCF_009711475.1 Fulvivirga aurantia | reverse complement strand
AACTCACTAGATATTCCATATGTCAATCCCACGCCAAGTGGAGGAAGAAGTATTGCCAAGATCATTGCCACCACATATTCGCCACCACTGTCTTGCTCCTTTAAGGTTTCGACTTCTTTCTTAATTTCCTTTTTGAGTTTTTTACGAACCTTCTTCGACTCTTTCTTCAAAGCCTTTTTTTCTTCTTTAGCTGTGAGGTCTTTGCTTTTTATTTCTTTTGCAGCCTCTTCGTATTCTTTTACAATTTGTTGCACTTTAGGTGGAGGAGTTGGTAATACTAACCTGTCCTTACTTGCTACAAGTTGTTCTGCATCAATACTACTCGTCTCAGCCTCAATTTTCTGAACCTCTGTAGGCGATTCTGTTTGCTTTTCATCAGCAGTTGCTACTGCCGGTTCGTAAAAATTGCTGGATTGGTTGAAGTGGGCTCCGTATTTTGGTGCACATGCACTAATTAATAAGAGCAACATCCCGTAGAGGATAATGGGTTTAGATAAACTGTTTTTCATAACGCTTTGATTAGTTTTACATAAATTTTAAAATGTTGACCTGATGTCAGACACCAGAATTGTTGTAAACTGCGCGCCTAAGCTCGCATCCATCTTAAAACAAGAAATAGAAGCATTAGGTTATGATGCTGAAGAAACAGGCATACAAAGTGTCGAAACCACAGGCTCTTATGAGGACACGATGCTGCTCAATTTGCACCTCAGAACGGCTACTAGAGTACTTTATCACCTAAAAAGTTTTAGAGCCTTTACCCCTGATGATCTTTATAAAGAATTATATAAAATAGATTGGCTCAAGTATATTAACCATACGGGTTATATAAACATCGACAGTTTTGTAAAAAATGATAACATCAAGGATACCCGATTTGCTAACTTAAGAGCCAAGGATGCTATTGTTGATAAAATCTATGCTGCCAAAGGTCAACGGCCGGATTCCGGCCCTAAAACTGACAAAACTGTATTTTTTCTTCACTGGGTAGATGACCAGGCTAGTATTTATATAAATACGTCTGGTGATACTATTACCAAGCATGGTTATAGAAAAATTCCTTTTAAGGCCCCGATGATGGAATCTCTTGCCGCGGCAACTATTCTGGCCTCAAGGTGGGATAAAAAAAGCCATTTCGTAAATCCAATGTGCGGTAGTGGCACGCTGGCAATTGAAGCTGCACTAATTGCAACTAATCGACCTCCAGGTATTTTTAGAAGCAATTTTGGCTTTATGCACACTAAGTTATACGATCGTGACTATTGGATGTCTATTAGACAAGCTGCCAAGGAACGGGTAAGAAAGAAGCTTGACTTTAAAATTATAGCTAGTGATTTAAGCTATATGGCTTTAGAAGCTGCTAAGCAAAACGCAATGACTGCCGGTGTAGACCACCTCATAGATTTTGTTGAGTGTGATTTTAGGGAGACACCAATGCCGGAAGAAAATGGCGTGATATTTTTTAATCCTGAGTATGGTCAAAGACTGGGAGAAGAAGAAAGCCTTGCTCCTATTTATCAACAAATTGGTGATTTTCTTAAGCAGAAAGCCCAGGGGTATTTTGGATATATCTTTACCGGCAACCTTAAGTTGGCTAAAAATGTAGGCTTAAAGACTAAAAGAAGAGTGGAGTTTTATAACGGAAGAATAGATAGTCGATTATTAGAGTACGAACTCTATGCGGGCAG
>NZ_SMMD01000912.1 GCF_009711475.1 Fulvivirga aurantia | reverse complement strand
ATACAACAGCCGTTCAGATATGTATTTTTTTACAACACATGCCTGATCAGGTATTGTCTTCAACAGCTATAGCCAAAAGTGTTAAAACAAATCCGGTTGTTATTAGAAGGCTTATACAGGAGCTGAGAGATCACGGCATAATCGCTAGCAACAGCGGACCCAAAGGCGGATTTTTCCTAGCAAAAGATGCTGATGAAATTACCCTCTGGGATATATACTTGGCAACACGAGATGAAGAATTTTTCAAACCTCCAAAAGTTAATCCCGACTGTGTGGTGAGCTCTAATCTAAAAGTGCTGGTTCACGATATATTTGGTGAGGCTGAAAATTCAATGAAACAAGTACTGGAGCAAAGCACTATTGCTCAACTAAATGCTAATCTTGAAAATCTCTTAGGCAACGAACAAGCCCCCAAAGCCATACGCCTGGGATTATGAGATTCTGTATGTCTGCCTAGCGACAAAAAGTAACATACATAAAGCACAACCTAAACATAATGTAAATAAGGTCGTTATATCAGTAACATTATATGTTACATATAACAATTTTAAAATAACACATTATGAAAAATCTAGAAGCAATTAGTAAAGAACAAGCTAGCGAAACCTCAAAAGAAATTTTTGACTCACTTGACAAGAAAATGGGTACTGTACCTAATGTCTATCGAGCAATTGGTAATTCGGGTCCTGCTCTAAAAGCAACCTTGGGTATTGGTGAGGCACTAGGTAAGGGTGAATTTTCCGGAAAAGAAACAGAGGCAATTGCATTAGCAGTGGGTCAGGCTAACGTATGTGGCTATTGCTTAGCTGCACATACCGCTGTAGGTAAAATGCAGGGTTTTAGCGAAGATGAAACTGTAGCCCTCAGAAATGGTCAGATCGAAGATAAAAAACTCAAAGCTTTAACTGACTTGGCTAAGTCAATTACAGAAAATCGAGGATACCCAAAACAAGACCTGATGGATAATTTCTTTGAGGTAGGATACTCTAAGGCTGCTTTAGCTGAGCTAATTGTTTTAGTAGGTTTAAATACAATAACCAACTATACCAACCACATTGCACAGACAGAAGTTGATTTTCCTGCGGCTCCTGAGTTGGCAGAAGCATAATTGACCCGCATAGAATATTAATCCCATCTTCTTCCCATGAGGAGATGGGATTTTTAGTTACAATGGATTTAATGTTGCAACATTAATTTAAGCAGACCGTTATACAATTACTAACCTATCAATTATATATAATCACAAAAAACTATGTCACAAACAGTATTAATCACCGGTAGCAGTAGTGGTTTTGGTAAACTAATTTCTAAAACACTACTCAATAAAGGTTATCAGGTAATTGCCACTATGCGAGATCCTAAAAATAGAAATAAAGATTCTGCCGAAGAGCTTACCAAACTTGGCGGAGACAAAGTACAAATTATTGACCTTGATGTAACAAGTGATAAGTCAGTAGAAAATGGAGTAGCAGAAGCGCTCAAACATCATGATAAAATCGATGTACTTATAAATAATGCTGGAATTGGCTCTGGAGGTATTTCCGAAGGATTTACAAGCGATCAGCTCACTAAAATTATGGACGTAAATGTCATGGGTGTACATCGCTTGACACGTGCTTTATTGCCCAATTTCAGAAAGCATAACAACGGCCTAATCATAAACATTTCGAGCGTGATGGGTCGCATTGTTATACCTTTTGCATCGGCTTACACAGCCAGTAAGTTTGCTGTTGAAGGATATACCGAATCATTGAGATATGAGCTAAAAGACCTCGGAATAGAACTGGTAAGTGTAGAGCCAGGTGGCTTTATGACAGGATTTTTTGACAACATGCAATCGCCTGCCGATGAAGCAAGAGTAAAAGAGTATGGTAAAAAAGCTGATGTGCCAGATCAAATGTGGAGTAGTATGGGAGACCAACTAACTGGTGAGAATGCACCAAACCCACAAGATGTGGCAGACGCTGTACTCAAACTTATTAAGCAACCTGTTGGCGAGCGCCCTCTACGTGTTGTTGTAGACTCTATGACTGGCGGGGAGGCACCTAAAGCCATCAATAAAACTACCAACGAAATTCAAAAAGAACTTTTGGAAGCATTTGGATTGGCTTAGAATATAATTATTACAAGGGCATGTTTCAAACATTGGTTTATAATTATAAATCATGTTTAAACATGTTCTTTTAGTTCTACTACCGTTTATTTCATTTTTATAGGTATTTTATGATCAATCAATTATCTTAATTTTTTAAAAAAATTACTTAAGATCATTGAAGACAATCACAGGCAGCTTATTCTGCTTTTTATTTTTACTGCTTTTTACTACCCACCTCAGTAGCCAACCATCTAGCGAAAATCACAAAAACACTTACACGGCAACTGTATTTATTGCAGATTCGCTGGTAAGAGATGCACAAATAGAGCAAGCAAGGAAGCATTATCAAAAGGCATTACAATTAGCTACTCTTCACTTAAGTGATCAATACAAGAGTGAAGCATTACTAAATTTGGCTGACTTTACATATCAGACAGGTGAGTTTAATCTCTCTCATAGTTACTATAAGCGCTCAATTTCTCTGACAGATCATCCTACTCTCAAAGCACAAGCATTGCAGGGAATTGCTCACATATTATGGCGAGCCGGAGACAACGTAAAAGCCATAACATCCATCATTGAGAGTATAGAACTATACACTTCGGCAAAAGATACTTTAGGTATTATAAAATCATCAAACATTTTAGCAGGCATCTATATGAGTAAGCAAAAACTTACCGAAGCCGAAGAGATCTATGATGAAATGTTGCAGTTGGCCATTACACAACAAGATACACTAAGCATTGCCTCTAATTATGGCTACAAAGGTGTGGTTTCATTTTTTCGGAAAGATTACCAAAAAGCCATCAATTTATACCGAAGATCTTTAGATCTTAATCTGGCTGCTGGTGAATTCTTAGAAGCGGCTATTTCATATGGAAATATAGGTGAAGCTTTTGGTAAACTCAACCTGTATGATTCTGCGACAACCTACTTCAACAAAGCACTTGAGGTCCAGTCTGAGCATCGCTTTTTGTCGTTGCAAATCTTCATCTATTACAGCCTCGGGGAGATAAAAATGCTTCAGGGAAAATATGCTTCAGCTCACTCATATTATCTTCAAAGCCTGGATATAATTAAACAAACCGGTGAATACCGTGAAAAGCCCCATGTATACCGGCTTATTGCCCAAAATTACAAGTTACAAGGTCAGTATAAAAAAGCATTGTCTTACTACGAAAACTATTCTGTAACAAAAGACAGTTTGTTTGATGCTAACAAAAATCAACAACTTGAAGAGATTCGCGCTAAATACGATTTTGATAAAAAGGAGCAGGAAAACTACTTCTTAGCTCAACAAAACGCTGATAAAGAAATCCAACTCAGTGAAAAGCAAACGGTAATTAGAAGACAGAATGTACTAAGCGGCCTCCTCGTACTACTACTTGCTTTGTCTCTTTTCTTGCTTTTTAAGCTATATAAAAACAGACAGCTTTTATCTAAGGCCAACAATACCAAGGACAAATTATTTGGATTTATAGCGCATGATTTGAGAACTCCTTTAGGAAATATAAAAGCACTTACAGATCTATTGAGTCCCCTAGAAGAGCCCATAATACAAGAAGATCAGGAGCTAATGTGGGAGCACCTCCACCAAAGTTCTAATACAGCCTTAACACTTTTAAATGATATGCTTTCCTGGTCTATTACTCAGCAGCAAGGTTTCAATTTTCAACCTAAAGCAGTAAATCTAAGACGGGTTGTTGAGCAAACACTCTCCTTATTTAATTATCAAATACAGAAAAAACTAATCGATTTACAAACTGATGTACCTTCAGATATTGAAGTATTTGCAGACCAGGACGTAGTAGCAACCATTACTCGAAATCTAATTGCCAATGCTGTAAAGTTTACGTATAACAAAGGAAAGATAGAAATCACAGCAGTAAAACATGATAAATATGTTCAGCTGAATATTAAAGACTCTGGCATTGGTATGACCCAAGATAAAATAAATATGATTATGTCAGCCAATAACATTAAAAGCACCAGAGGCACCAGTAATGAAAAAGGAATTGGGCTGGGTTTAAAGCTAAGCCGCGAATTTGCGAAAGAATCTAATGGCAAAATTAAAATTGAGAGTACACCAAATGAAGGCACTCAGGTCTCCGTTCAACTCCCGGCAGTTGTAGCAGAGTAAATTAGTAATGAAAAATGAGTAAGATGGAAAACACCCTTGACATTGATAAACTACCTTCACCTAAGGGTGTGCCAGTACTTGGTAATCTTCCTGAGTTTAATGCAGAGAATAAACATCAGGTGTTAGAGGCATGGGCCAAAGAGGTAGGAAACGTTTATAAAATCAGCCTCATGGGCAAAAAATTTATCGTTTCAGCCGATCCAGACCTTAATCAGGAGATTCTTAAAAGAAGACCCGATGCATTCAGAAGATTTGGAAAAATTGATGAAATAATGAGTGAGATGGGCATCTTAGGTGTATTTAATGCCGAAGGTGAACAGTGGAAAATACATCGAAAACTCACCTCAGAGGCCTTAAATCTTAAAAATGTACAGGGTTTCTTCCCTACCTTACAACGCGTAACGCATCGCTTACATGATAGATGGCTTAAACTTGCCGAGCAAAACGACACTATCGATGTACAAAAGGAAATGGTGCGTTACACGGTAGACATCACCACTGACATAGCTTTTGGTTACGACATCAATACTTTGCAAAAAGAAAAAGACGTTATTCAAGATCAGATGGAAAAAGTTTTTCCAATGATTAATGAAAGGATAACGGCACCCATACCCCTATGGAGATACTTCAAAAGCAAAAAAGACAAAGCGTTTGATCAAGCTATTGAATCTATAGTAAAACTTGTTCATGAATTTATAGCAGAGGCTCGTGAACGATTAAAAGATAACGCTGACCTACAAGCTAACCCCACCAACTTTTTAGAAGCTCTGCTGGTAGAGCAAAGCTCGAGCGGATTATTGTCTGATAAGGAAATATTTGGGAATGTCTTCACCATCCTTCTGGCAGGTGAAGACACTACGTCAAACTCAATCTCATGGACACTCTTTTATTTACTGCAGCACCCTGAAGTTTTTCAAAAAGTAAGAGAAGAAGCTGGTAGAGTGTGTGGTGACAAATTGTGCCCTTCGTCTAATGAAGAATTAGCCGCCATGCGGTATACAGAGGCTGTAGCCATGGAGGCAATGCGTCTTAAGCCGGTTACACCTAACCTATACATGGAGGCTTTGAAAGATGTAACTGTCAATGGCTTATTTATTAAAAAAGGCATGACAGTAATGATGCAGAACAAAGTAGCTCAAACTGATGATGCTCACTTTACCAATGCAGATCAATTTATACCAGAACGATGGATTCCCAAAGCATGTCCCATGCACGATAAGCACTCACCCCAGATCATGCGGGCATTTGGCGCGGGGCCAAGATTTTGCCCCGGAAGAAACCTGGCCGTACATGAAATGAAAATGGCACTTGCCATGATTTGCAAAAATTTTGAGCTTACCCTACAGGTTAAACCTGAGGAAGTTATTGAGTCTTTTGCCTTCACAATGTTTCCTAAAAACCTTAAAGTAAAGCTTAGCCTTAGATAATTTACTACTACGAAACTTTGAGCTAACTAAGTTCATGATTATCCGTATAACTATAAATATAATTTTATAATTATAAATATAGTTGTATAATTGCTTTATGAAGGAACTAACTAAGGCAGAAGAGCAGATCATGCAGGTCTTGTGGCGATTAAAAAAAGGGTTTTTAAAAGATATTGTTGATGCAATGCCAAACCCTAAACCTGCTTACCCAACGGTTTCTACCGTTGTAAGGGTGCTGGTTAAAAAGGGTTTTATAGCGCATAATACCTACGGAAAGGTTAATGAATACTATCCGGCTGTTGAGAAAAATGCATATTTCCGTCATCAGTTTAAAGGTATGGTTTCTAAATTCTTCGGAAACTCATGGCAAGGATTTGCCTCTTTTTTCGCTAGTGCTAATTTAAGTACTGAGGAATTGGAGTCATTGAAAGAGGAAATAGATAAACAAATCGAACAAAGAAAGAAAAATGATTAGTTATCTCGTATACGGTTCCATCGGCTTTGGCTGCTTTTGGCTGTATTATGTTGCCACCTTACGCCATACAACACTTTTTACGGTTCGTAGATACTATCTATTAGTAAGCCTAATCGGTTGTATGCTTTTACCTCTGATGGACAATTTGGGTAGTCACCAAATAGTGGAATCTCTACCGTCATTCACCCTGGCAGAGGCGGTGCAAAATACTGAATTGAGTTTAGCTTCTGACAAATCTTTCAATGTTAAAAATCCCGCAACAACCACCTGGGTCAACATTGCCTTTATCATTTATTTAAGTGTAACAGGCACTTTGCTATTAAGACTTCTAATAGGTTTTATAAAAGCCTTAAGAATCAAAAAGCAATCTTTCACAAAACGAATTGATAATACTGTAGTTCACTTTCACCAGAGAGTGCACGAGCCCATGACTATCTTCAACAATATCTATATGCCGCTAGACTGGCATACCAATGTTCCTAAATATGTCATAAATCATGAAAAAGCCCATGTACAACAATTACATGCATTTGATTTATTGCTGGGAGAAATTGCCTCGGTCATTTTCTGGTTTAACCCGATTGTGTACTTTATTAAAAACGCTCAAAGATTAAATCTTGAATACCTTGCCGACCAGGCCGTATTAGAGCAATCTCGAGATAAATTAAAATATCAATCAGCTTTGCTATCACACGTAATCGGTAAAGGCGATAGCAAGTTGCTTTCCTTGAATTTTTCTGATCCACTTAAAAATAGAATTGAAATGATGAACAAACGAAAATCAAGCAAATGGCTAAAGGCTTTGTTGTTTGGGTGTGTGCCAATTGCTCTCCTTCTACTTGCCATGACCAATCGTACTGAGGCTACCAAGCCAATAACAGCAAGTGTACAGCCTTTCATCGAAAAATTTGCTGAAAAGCCTTCCGCAATGCCTCTTAATGAGAGTGATATAATAAAAATATCCTCTGGTTTTGGTAATCAAATGCATCCTACTCTAAAAGTAAAGAAATTTCACACAGGTATTGATTTGGTGGCAAAACCAGGTACCCCAATATTTGCTACAGCAGACGGAGAGGTTGTTATTGCCACTTCCGATGAAGATAGAGGCAATTATGTTCAATTGAAGCACTCAGAAATTTATCAAACGCAATATGCACACATGAGCAGATTTGTTGTGGTAGCGGGTGAATCTATTAAAAAAGGTCAAATTATCGGTTATGTAGGCAATTCAGGTAAATCAACCGGCCCGCACCTTCATTACGAAATTCACAAAAATGGGATAGCTATTAATCCTTCTCTAGAAGGGTGCTAGTATTTATCGAGTCGTAAAATTTATAAGAGCCTTCGATTCTACAATTTATAAGTAATCGAAGGCTTTTTATTTCCTAAACTTATCCTCCCAATAACTGGCCTCTCGTAAACGATCAATACGGTCTTTGTCAGTTTTTAAGAGATCGCTTGGCTCTCCTTTTGATGTGAAATGATAGCAATTGCAAATGTGACACAGGTAAACGTTTATTGGCCCCTGCCCTGCCGCATAATTATTGCGTGCCCGGTTTTGCATTAGAGCTTCTTCTGCAATCACTTTTGAGTCATAACAAATCTTCTGTGTACTGCAGCCGCTCATATCCTATCACTTTTACTTTTCGAAGTGATACAAAAATACGATCAATGCGGTAAATGCCGGCTTAGGGTTATCTTTTATTTCTAATGTTACTTGTAAATGTGCCTTGCTCACTCCTCGGAGATCAACCAATGAGTGTAGTTTGGCTCTTAACCTCACCTCACTATCTACTGTCACAGGTTGATTAAACTTCAGCTTTTCTATGCCGTAGTTTATCATCATTTTTAGGTTATGGATTTCGGCAATTTGCCTCCATAAATAAGGTGCCACAGAAACTGTAAGATATCCATGAGCAATGGTGTTGCCAAAGGCGCTTTCTTTTGCCCTTTCAGGATCGATGTGAATCCATTGATGGTCGAGAGTGGCATCAGCAAACTTATTTATCTGATCCTGGGTAATTTTCAGGTATTCAGAAACACCAATTTCTTCACCTAAAAACTTCTCAAATTCTGCGTGACTACCGATTATTATCTTACTCATAGCTGTTTTTGAATTGAACGGTGAAGAAAATGAATAATCTGCTTACAATCAAGTTTGGTATGCAAGCAGCATACTTTCTACAATACTATCTGGTAAGTGATTTGATGAGATCTTTATAGGCCGGATAATCGGCTACTAATTGATTTCTTTCTGCCATTACAAAATCTCTAAAATCAAACCCGGGTGCAACTGTGCAACCTGTTAGAGCATAATCACCTTCCTCTTCGATTCTAGAAGCAAACCAGCAACCGGCCTTCACCAGGTGTTGAGGGCGTTGGCCCTTCTCTATGTCTGTACCAAGTAGCAATTTTTGTAGTCTCCCCTCCAAATCAATCACATAAATAACGATCGCTGACCCATGATAAAAATGCCACATCTCATCGGACTTGATTTTATGAAATGCAGAAAAATTATCTTTGGTGAGCATAAAATAAATGGCTGTAGATATATTTCTAGTCCCCTCAAAGCCGCTGAATTGGCCAGTTTCCCAAGACCTGTAGGTTTCCTTGTAAAACCCACCTTCTGGGTGAGCCTCTAAAGACAACTTTTCTATCCATTTTTTCGATTCACTCATATGACAAAGGTATCACAAATTGACACCGAGTCTTGTAAAAATTCTCTATTTTAAAGTTGTGGAAAGGTCAAGGAAATTAGCGGCAATAATGTTTACCGATATGGTCGGCTTCACTGCGCTTATGCAGGAAGACGAGACCAAGGCGCAGACTTTTCGAGATAGACAAAGACAAGTCCTCACCAAAGCCATAAAGTCCAATCATGGTGAGATTATTCAATATTATGGTGATGGAACTCTGAGTATTTTTGAAAGTGCCATTGAAGCTACACTATGTGCTATTACCATTCAGGAGGAGCTTACCCAAGAGCCAAAAATTCCACTAAGAATAGGCATACACACGGGAGACATCGTGCAAGACCGGGAAGGTATTTTTGGAGATGGAGTAAACCTTGCCTCACGCATAGAATCACTTGCTGTGCCTGGTAGTGTTATGATCTCAGACAAGGTTTTTGACGAAATCAAAAATCACAAAAACATCAAAACGCGATCGATGGGCAGCTTTGAGCTAAAAAATGTGAGAAAACCCATTGAAGTTTATTGTATTACAAATGGTTCTTTGGTAGTACCCAGAAGAGACCTGCTACAAGGCAAGGTTAAAGAGCGCATTAAAAGTGTGGCCGTTATGCCTTTCGTAAACATGAGTGCAGATGTAGATAACGAATACTTCAGCGATGGCATCACAGAAGAATTAATAAATGCACTAACCAAGGTAGACGGTCTACAAGTGACTTCACGTACTTCCAGTTTCTCTTTTAAAGGTCAAAATAAAGATATAAGAGAGATTGCTGATAAACTCAACGTACAATCGGTACTGGAGGGGAGTGTGAGAAAAGCAGGTAAAAAAGTGCGAATTACCGCACAGCTCATAAATGCAGGTGATGGCTACCATATATGGTCAGAAACTTATGACCGATCGCTGGAAGATATTTTTGAAGTGCAGGATGAGATCTCGCGGGTTATAGCTAATAAACTAAGGAAAAAGCTATCGGCTGAAGAAAAGACCGAATCAATCGTTACACAAACTACGAATAATGTAAATGCCTATAACTACTATCTAAGAGGGCTTTATGAAAGCAATAAGTGGACACCACCTGATGCACTGGTAGCTATCAAATACTATAAGAAAGCCATTGAAGAAGAACCTGATTTTGCCTTGCCTTATGGCAAAATTGCCTCTGATTATGCATTTCTTGGCATTACTGGTTTTATGAATGTGCATGACTCAAAGCAAAAAGCCTTAGAGTATGGTGTGCATGCGCTAAATCGAAATTCAGATGACATAGAAGCCCTTTTAGCCTTGGCTATGGTAAAGTTTTTTGTCGATTGGGACTGGGAAGGTGCCTTACAAAATGTGCTGAAAGCGAAAGAAATAAATGTCAATTCACCTCATGCACGTATTATGCATGCGCTATACCACATGTTGTACAGTGAGTATGAGCTAGGAATTATTGAGATTGAAGAAGCGCTGAGGATTGACCCACTATCAACTGACACGAACCGTACATTGGCAGATTTTTACTACTTCATGGGTCAGTATGATGAAGCCATTCGTTTGTATAACAAAATTTTATCTTTCGCCCCTGACTTTAAGGCGGCAACCGAATTTAAAGCCTGGGCACTCCTTATGAAAGGCTCATATGATAAGGCGATAGCTTTATTTAAAAATATGGAATCCTCTACAGTACATGCCATTAAGCATGACACGCAATTGGGTTTTGCTTATGCCCTAAAGGGTAATAAAGAGAAGGCCTTAAAATACCTTGACAAGCTAGACAAGGCTGCCAAAGAAGAACCCGATGTTTCTTACAATATAGATTACGCTACACTTTATGTGGGGTTGTCTGAACCAGAAAAGGCCCTTGACTACCTGGAAAAATGTGTTGAGGAACGCATTGGGGCTATGATATTTTTAGACCAAAGCCCAATGTGGCGACCGTTGAGAGGTCATAAAAGATTTGATCAATTGGTAAAGAAAATGGGACTTCCCGGTCAGAAAAAGAAGGCCCATATTAGTTAACCTTGCTCCACAGTCATTGGGACTACCACCAGTGTTTGATCCCACATTAAAATCATTTCGATTTCTTCTCCCATTTGCTCAAAAGAAATCGTAAACTGCTCAAACGTGTCAGGAGAATCAACCGAAGCAACTTCGGCCGTTAATACATTTTCTTCTTCATTATAGTTAGCTTCTCCCGATAGTGCAATTCCCCACTGACCAGTCTGACTGTTAAAAATTATCTGCCACACATCTTCACCAGGTATGGTAAAAATAGAATAAGATCCTGCTGGTAAAACCTCTCCTTTAATATTAAGAGGCACATTGGTTGTAAATGAAGTTGCCTCATTTGCGCCAGTGCGCCAGACTTCCCCATAAGGTACCAGCTCACCAAAAATCTTTCTATCTTTTTTATATGGCCTGCTGTAGTTTACTTCAATGTCTACATCTTCATTTTTAAATGAGGCCTCTTCTTGTGGACTAAACTGTTTTGTGTAAATTCTTAAAGCAACAAATGCTCCCGCTAATAAGGCGATAATAATACCGACTATTACAATAAATTTCTTCATGTATGCTTAAACTGAAAATGAGGTAAGATAGTTACTTCTCGGTATGATCTATTGCTTCTCGCACGGTGCCATTACGATTGTAATATTTCCAAATGCCAGTTTTTTGTCCTTTCTCAAACTTTCCTGTAGACGCTTTTCTTCCATTGCTATGGTAAAAGGTCCAGTCACCCTCTCTTAATCCTTTTTCAAACTGACCTTTTTCTGCTATCTCTCCGTCATCGTAGTAGTAGACCCACGAGCCATGAGGCACTCCATTTTGAAACTCACATTTAACCTCAATTTTTCCGGATCGGTAATAGTTTATTTTCGTGCCTTCACCATTTTTAAAATCCCCTGCCGATAGTGTGTCTCCATAAACATTGTAATAAGGGCTCACATTCCACAACTTCCCCATCTGCCAGTCCTCTTCCTGCATGAGCAGCCCTGTTACGTGAAAAAGACCCCACTTTCCATCTTCTAACCCATCGACAAAACTTCCAACGCTGCGCAGTTGACCTTCATCGTAGTAGGTAAACCACTGCCCAACCTGTTTATCATTTGCATATTGCCCCTCTTCAATAATAAAACCCTCTCTGCTATAGTAGCGCCAGTTGCCTGTTTTTAAGCCGTTCTTATAAAATCCCTGAATTTCCGGTTTCCCTGATTCAAAGTTTTTCAGATACTCACCCTCTTTAAATCCATTGTCAAAACCAAATTGTTCATCAAGCTTTCCATTGGGATAATAAAACTTCCAGGTACCGATAGATATGCCTTTGTCGTACTCACGCTGCGCAATTGCTTTACCGTCTTCAAAATACTCGACCCAAACACTGTCTACCTTCCCCTTGGTATACTTGCCGATACTGTAGAGTTGTCCAAAATCATAAAACTCTTTCCAAATCCCAACTTTCACACCCATATCATATGTGCCTGTGGCAATCACCCTATTTAGTTCATTATATTTCTCCCATTTACCGTGCAGCGTGTCATTTTTGTATTGAGCTACCTCATCTAAATTGCCGTATTCATCATACTTTCTCTCCTCACCCTGCTTGAGATTATCTTCAAGTGTAGAAACGACCTGCCTTTGCCCATTAGGATAATACATGACCCATGTACCGGATTTTTTCCCACTCTCAAACTCGCCTTGTAATAATTTATAACCAGCAGAGGCATAACTGGTGTACTCAACAGGCTTACCCTCCTCAAACCTTACTCTGGACTCTACAGCACCGTTGGGGTAAAATGTGCGCCATACATCGTCTCGTTTACTATCTACATACAGCCCCTCTTCTACCTTAATATCATCCCGGTTATAGTATTTCCAAAGTCCCTGCTTTAATCCGTTTTCTATTTTACCCACTGCATAAACAGAACTATCCTGTGCATAAACTTTGGTCAATTTTTGAGCTTGTAGGGTGACACTTGCTAATAACAGACCGATAAAAAGAAGAGGTTTCATTAATTGATCGAGATTTTATTATAAAAATATACTTACGTTGCTATCTTTGCCCACACATTAATCATAACAAATCAATGGGAGCATTATATTTAGTTTTAGTCTTGTTTGTTTTGGCAATTTTAGCCCCTTGGGTCATCCCTAACGAAAAGGTAAGCGATAACAAGCACGATATTGACGGTTCTACTGAAGCATAGCCGTAAATTCTATCTCAACTAAAAATCCAGGGTCTATTAATCTGCTTACCTCTACCATAGAGGTTGCCGGCTTTATTGAAGCAAATATCTCGCCATGTGCACGGCCAACGGCCTCCCACTGACTGATATCTGTTACATAGATTCTGGTTCGAATAACATCTTCTAATCGAGCGCCTGCCTTACTCAGAGTTTCTTTGGCAATTTCTATTATGCGTTTAGTTTGTAAGTAAGCATCTCCTTCGCCTACTAATACGCCATCTTTAAGTGCTACTGTGCCCGAAATTTCAATTAAATCACCTACTCTAACCGCTCTCGAGTAACCCACCACATCTTCCCATTTAGCCCCTGAGCTTATATTTTCTCTTTTAGCCATTTGTGTTTATTTATTACTAGCTTTACTTACGCTAAACACATCTAAATTATGAAGAATATCTGTGTCTTTTGTGGCTCAAGTAAAGGAAATAGACCTGAATATGAGGCAGCCGCCCATGACCTGGGTAAAATGATGGCCGAGAGAAATCAAACTTTGGTCTATGGCGGAGGTAATATTGGCCTCATGGGCATCGTTGCAGATTCAGTTTTAAAACATGGTGGAGATGTAATAGGCGTTATTCCGGATTTTTTGATGAAGCGAGAAGTTGGTCACTTAGGCCTTACGCAACTTCATGTAGTATCTTCTATGCACGAGAGAAAGCAAAAAATGGCCGAACTAGCTGACGCTTTTATTGCGATGCCGGGAGGCTTTGGCACCTTGGAAGAGTTGGCTGAGATCGTGACCTGGGTACAGTTAGAGCTTATTAAAAAGCCAATTGCCCTTCTCAATATAGAGGGATATTACACCAACCTAATAGCACAACTCAACACCATGACTTCGGGTGGCTTTACATCGGCCAAGCACCGAACTATTTTACAGGATAAATCTTCACCACAGGAAATTCTCGATCTCTTTGATACGATCCATGCCAATGGAGGAGCACAGAATTTAGAGAGAACTTAAGTGTTCAGTTCTGTACATTTTAGTTAAATAAAATGCACGGTTTACATTAATTGCACTTTACAAACTGCCTAAATCGCACTGCAAATGACTTTTTTGTGATTGGTATGCTTATTGACTTTTAATAAGCATATGCTGAAACATGCGATAATATTAACCTTTAGAAAACTAAAAGCACATTTACTTCCAGCCCTTATATTGCTGGTTGGCTTGTCGGTTGGTTATGCCTGGCTGCTATCATCTATTTACCACCAAAGTATTTTCGGGACCATTTGTGCCATCTTTATTCTTCTGGCCACTTCGTGTAACGGTCAACCTATACTAAATAAGAAAGAGTTTGGCCTGTTTAAAATACTTGGAGCACACAAAAGAAATATGAGACTATACCTATTGGCCCAAGCTATAATTGTGGCATCAATAGCTACTTTGCTTGGTTTAGTGATATTAGACGTAGCCTCAGGCCCAATTCTAATCAACATGACTCTAATCTTAAATAGCAACAACTATTGGCTCATAATTTTGCCTAGTGTAGCTATTGTTATACTCATTTGGTTGATTTATCTCAGGATATTTTCCCGATCTCGAGCTACTATTTCATAAAACATAAGAAATCCCCCAAATTGGGTTAAATAAAGTACGCCAGAATAAAATATGTTCGGGTTTTAAACTTCTGTCTGCAAAATTTCTTAATTTTTAATTTATTACATTTTTAAGCACACCTATGAAGAAAACCCTAATAGGCCTATTTTTTTTACTTGTCTTAAGCACATTTTCTTTTGGCCAGCAGCTAGGGTTTAGAATTTCAGGTAACACAAAAAAGGTTTCTATTCCGTTTGAGACATACAATAACCTGATTGTAGTACCGGTTATTCTCAACAATCAAATCCCTTTAAAATTTATTATAGATACAGGCGTAAGAACAGCCATTCTTACAGAAAGGGCCTTTAGTGATATACTTGGCTTAAACTACTCCAAAAAGTACCTCATATCTGGCATTGGTGAAGAAAAACAAATCGAGGCCTTCGTCACAAATAATGTATCATTGACGCTACCCGGTATAAGAGGCCGAGGGCACGCTATGCTGGTACTAAATGAAGATTATCTGGAGCTTCGAAATTATCTAGGTACCGATGTACACGGCATTTTGGGATATGAACTATTCAGCCGTTTTATAGTGCAGATAGATTACGACCAAAAAACGCTAACACTTACTACGCCTCAGTACTTTCGACAAAAACGCTCTTACCAGGAGATACCCATTAGTGTAGAGGATACGAAGCCCTACGTCAGGGGAATGATTTCATATAAAGACGGCAGAGAAATACCGGTAAAACTACTCATAGATACGGGAGCAAGTCATGGCTTACTACTTGAAGAAAACTCTGACGAGCAAATAACTATACCGGAAAAACATATTAAGAGTGAGCTCGGAAGAGGTCTTGCCGGAAAACTAGAAGGAAACATTGCTCGGTTAAGCTCATTTCAGTTAGGCAAATATGCGTGGGAAGATCTTATCGCTACATTCCCTACCTCAAACTCATTTTTAGATAGCCTAAAATATGGTGGAGTAGAAAGAAATGGATCGATTGGTGGTGAGATACTCAGCAGACTCAAGGTAATCATGGATTTTCCTGGTGAGAAAATTTATATAAAAAAAGGCAAAGACTTTAGAGATGATTTTAGCTATAACCTCAGTGGCCTGGTTGTGAAAGCCAAAGGAAGTAGATTAAACACATTTGAAGTGATAGAAGTTAGAAAAGGCTCTGTTGGAGATGAAGCGGGCTTCATTCAAGGCGATATTATCACTTCTATTAATAGCATTTCAGCCAAAAACATGCATCTAAATCAGGTTACAAATTTTTTAAACGCACGGGAAAACAAAAAGCTACGGATTGAAATACAAAGGGGTAGCGAGAAAATAAAAAAGAAAATACGTTTAAAGAGCCAAATTTAAAATCAGCCAAACCAGGTGCTTAATTGAGATTTCTTTTTACTGTAAAACATCGCTACATTTTGCTGCATTCTTTTGAGACGTATCGAATTTGTAATCGATCTTGAAAGCAAATCACTTGTTACAGACTCTTTTAGCAAAAACTCTTCAGCCTGAGCATAATGGCTGTCTTTATTTGCATTTTTAAGTATTGTAATCGGGATGTTTCTGGTTCTTTTAT
>NZ_SMMD01000579.1 GCF_009711475.1 Fulvivirga aurantia | reverse complement strand
AGCTAAAAAACTAGCACTACTTCACGTAGAAGGCGATTTAATCTACCTTTTTGTCATAATAATTATGACTTTACCAATAAATTGTACATTTCTAAGGGTAAACCCTCAAAGGCTGTGGGGGAATCTATGGATTTAATCCACCAATTCGCGCAGGTCTACCGGCACTACTCTTGACACACCTTGCTCAATCATAGTGATACCATAAATTACATCAGTAGAGGCCATGGTTCTTTTGTTGTGGGTGACAATAATAAACTGTGACTCCTTAGAAAACTTCTGAATGATGTTATTAAACTTATCGATGTTGGCATCATCAAGAGGTGCATCTACCTCATCGAAAATACAAAAAGGAGCCGGTTTAAGCAGATAAATAGCGAAAAGTAGTGATGTGGCCGTAAGCGTCTTCTCACCACCGGACAGCTGATTAATTGTAAGCGGCCTTTTACCTTTTGGTTTTGCTATAATTTCAATTTTCGATTCAAGCGGATTGTCAGGATCCATCAATTTCAGGTCGCAATCATCTTCATCGGTAAATAAGCTGCGGAATACCTTCATAAAGTTTTCCTTGACCTTGGCATAAGCATCTAAAAACGTGTCTTTTGCCACAGTATCTATCTCAGAGATTGTAGTAAGCAGTGATTCTTTAGCCTTAAGCAAGTCTTCCTTCTGCTCATTTATAAAGTCATTTCGCTCTTTTATCTCCTCGTAGGCTTCGAGAGCCATTGGGTTAATTGGGCCCATGCGCTCTAACTTTTCTTTTATTTTAGATACAGCCTCTCTTAAATCAACATCGTTTTTGCCTTCCTCTTCTTCAGAAAGCTCTTCGTCCATGATTTGATCCAGATTGATATCAAACTCTACAGAAAGTCGCTCTTTTACGGCACTCAGTTCCAATTTAGTCTCGTTGAGCGTATTCTGCAGTTCCATGAGTACTGTATCGATCTGCTCTCTTGAGCGTTGTATCTCTCTTTCAGACTTATCTATCTCATCTATTTCTCCTCGGGCTGCATAGTAGTTTTTCTCCGCTTCATTTACACCCTCTTCAATCGCCTCTTTTTCATCATAAAGTGCGATAAGCTCGTCATCACCAATTTCAGATTTTTCTACGAGTTGCTTTATTTCCTCTTCGTTACGCTTGAGCTCATTCTGGTTTTTCTCAATGCGCTCACTACTACTATTAAAGGTATCCTGCTTGTATTCAGCTTCTTGCTCAATACTCTTTACGCGATTTTCTTGTTGGTGAAAGAAAATATTTTGTTCGTTAAACGCACTAGACTTTTCATTGAGGATTTCATTTTCCTCATTTAGGTCGGAGGTGAGCTGAGCCAGCTTTTCTTCAGTGAGTTTGAGGTCCTTTTCTTCTTGTTCAGCACGAGGCTTGCTTTCCTGTATGTCTTCTGTGAGTTCTTCTATTTTTTCAAGGATATTATCCTTTCTTGAGTCAGCATCAGAAAGCATTTGACTAAACTGCTCTTGTTTAGTTTTTATGCTGATGTATTCTTCATTGATATGTCTGATTTCTTCCTGAAGTTCCTCAATCGCCTCTTTGTTGATTTTTGAGCGGAGAGATTCAAGCTCCTTGTTTTTTTCTGATAGGCTGGTCTCGACATCGCCCAGCTTTGCATTAAGCTCTTTGATCTCCTTATCTAATTTTTCAAGATTTTTGGCCCTACCAATTTTTTTGCCCTCAAAAAGTCCTACTGACCCACCAGAGATGCTAAAGCGCCTTTTAGTGACTTTTCCATTTTTGGTAATGAATATACTGTCTTCGTTTTGAGGAATATCCTTATACTCTCCCTCAAATAAATAAACACCATCGAGTATGTAGCCCATGAGCTTTTTGTACTTGGTATCATACTCCATTATTTCCGTAGCGGGAAAGGCATTGCCATAGATTTTGGTGTCAGAGGGTGTGAAATCCTGGAAAGAGTCCAGAATGAAAAAGTTGGCCTTTCCTCTGGCTGCATCACTTAAGATATTGATCGCTTCATAAGCATCGGCCTCTTTATCTACAATGTAGTAGTTTAAGTACGGCTCCAGGTAATTTTCTACTGTAACACGATATTCACTTTTACAAGTAAGTATATCGGATAGGAGAGGAGCATTCTTTTTCCAGCTGGTTTTCTTCTTAAGGAATTTAATAGCCTCAGGGAAACCCTCAAGACTTTCTACTAAAGATTTTGTGAGGTTATATTCGTTTTGCTTGGCATCGAGCTTACGATTGATCTGGGTAAGCTCTTCTTTTATCACCTCAATGGTTTTGGTGGTAGACTCGATCCTGTTACTCAGATCTTCATCTTCAGCCTTAAGTTTTTCCTGCGAGTTCCTTTTTACTTTAAGTTCTTCAGAAAGCTCATTTACTTTTTTATCAAACTCAATCAGGCTTGCACTTTGCTCGCTGGTATCAGTAGCAGTACGCTCCAGCTCTTGCTTAAGCGATGAAAGTTGCAGTTCCTTGATTTCAACAGATTTTTTAAGCTGATAGACCTCTTCCTGTTCGTTTTTTTGAACCTTTCTTAAGGTATCAGTTTCCTCTTGCAGGTGTGTGGTTTTGTTTTTCTGAACCTGATAGTCTTCTCTCAGTACATTAAGCTTTTGCTCTATCTCCTGTAGTATTTTCTGAGCAGATTCTTTTTCCTGATTAAGAGACTCAAGGCTAAATGCAGCACGTTCGTTACTTTTCTTATCTTGTGCTAGCTGGTCCCTTAGACTCTCAGATTTGTCATTAAGAAACCTTAGTCTTTCGTTTTTTATCTTTTTCTCACTCTCATATTGGCGTATATTGGCCACATGCGTATTGAGTGCTTTCTGTCTGGAGGCTAAAGTTTTTTCTTTGGCTATGAGATCAGCCTTGGCTTTTTCTAAGAAAGCCTCTTTTTCTTTAACCTGCTTATTGAGGCTAATTTTTTTGTCATTCTCACGCTCTATCTGCTTGGTAATAGACTGAAACTTATCAGTGTGCTTACTTACAGTGATACGAGCCAGCTGAATACTAAGCTTCTTATATTCTTCTTTATACTTATAGTATTTTTCAGTTTGTTTCGCTTGTCGCTCGAGAGATTTCATGTTCTTCTCGATCTCATACAAGAGATCCTCTACACGGTCAAGGTCAGCATCAGTATCTTCGAGCTTTTTAAGCGTCTCTTTTTTTCTGGTTTTAAACTTAGATATCCCTGCCGCTTCTTCAAAAAGAGCCCTACGTGAGTTGTCTTTATCGTTGAGCAGGTCATCAACCATCTTCAATTCGATGATGGCATAGCTATTAGAAGCAATTCCTGTGTCCAGAAAGAGGTTTGTAATATCCTTTCTCCGACAAGTGACTCCATTAAGCAAATATTCACTTTCACCAGATCGATAGTATCTTCGGGTAATACTTACTTGCGAGTACTCGGTGGGTAAGAGGTTTTTGGTGTTTTTAAAGGTGAGCGATACTTCTGCCATTTGAGATGGCTTTCTTTTCTTAGTACCGTTAAAGATCACATTCTCCATTTTGTCGGAGCGTAGTGTTTTACTGCTCTGCTCACCAAGCACCCAGCGTATTGAGTCGACAATATTAGATTTGCCACAACCATTGGGTCCTACAATACCTGTAATCCCCTCATCAAAGTTGATGGTCACTTTATCGCCAAAACTCTTAAAACCCTTAATTTCCAGCCTGGAAAGCTCCATTGAGATACAATTAAATAATACCTGTCAAAAAATTTGAGAAGCCTCAACTTATAAACATGATCTCCCATTCTTAATTAGAAGAATAATGATAGGAGAAAAGGCAACAAATTTATAATTAAAAATGATAAATTTGGCATACTATGGATGATATTCAACTCATACTCTACATTATATTTGCCGTTATAGCTATTCTCTCGCAAGTTTTTAAAGCTAAAAACAAACAGCAACCCAAGGCCCCACAGCAAAACGATCAGGAAGATTATGCAGATGATCGTAGATCTCAACCACAATCTTTTGAAGATTTATTAAAGGAGTTCACTGGAGAAAAAGATGTTAAAGAACATAAAGAGTGGCAGGAGCAGTCAGCTGAAGATTTTAATCAGGATGATGATGAGATAAGAAGGGTGTATGAGGATTCTGTGCAGGATGCTAAAAACCTAAAAACTATAGATGAGCTCGTGGACCTGGGTGATGATCGACATACAGGAAATTTTCAACACTTTAGAGGCTATGAAGAAGACGAAGAAGATGAGCAAAGTGAGTATGTGAGAATGCTTCAGGATGCAGAAGGTGCAAAGAAGGCTATAATCTTAAGTGAGATCGTCA
>NZ_SMMD01000036.1 GCF_009711475.1 Fulvivirga aurantia | reverse complement strand
GCAGACATCTTTCTATCTAGCAACACGATTGAGTTTAATAATGTGCCAATAGATGCCATCACTCAAAGTGATGGCATCTATCGATGATTAAGCAGACAGGTCTCCTAAATAGTTCCACCCCCTAACCCCCGCCAGCGGGGGACATTTGGTATTATGAATAGATTGTCACCCTGAACTTGATTCATGGTCTCTTAAATTACCATCGCAGTAATGAGATAGTTTTATGATTTATTGCGTTGCACTGCGCAAATTCGGGGAATGACGATAGAGGTTACAT
>NZ_SMMD01000581.1 GCF_009711475.1 Fulvivirga aurantia | reverse complement strand
GAAGCTAGACCAAATTATATACTACGAGAGATATGTAGTAATACAACCAGGTATTAAGGAAGAGGATGGAATTTCAAAGATGGATTTCCTTACTGAAGATGAGTACCTGGATATCTTGGATAAAATGCCAAGAGAAAATCAGTTGCTAGACGATGATGATCCTAACAAATTCATCGCTAAGATGGGTGCTGAGGCCCTAGAAATGTTATTAGCTCGTACTGAGTTAGACCAACTTTCTTATGACCTTAGACATCAGGCAGCAACTGATACATCTCAACAAAGAAAAGCAGAAGCACTTAAGAGACTTAAGGTTGTTGAGGCTTTTAGAGATGCAAAAACAAGAATCGAAAACCGTCCTGAGTGGATGGTGATTAAGATGGTTCCTGTTATTCCACCAGAGTTGAGACCATTAGTGCCTCTAGATGGTGGTAGATTTGCTACTTCAGATCTTAACGATCTTTATAGAAGAGTAATTATCAGAAACAACCGTCTTAAAAGACTTATAGATATCAAAGCTCCTGAAGTAATTCTTAGAAATGAGAAAAGAATGCTTCAAGAGGCGGTAGATTCACTTTTCGATAACTCAAGAAAAGTAAATGCTGTAAGATCTGATGGAAACAGAGCCTTAAAATCTTTAAGTGACATGCTTAAAGGTAAGCAAGGTAGATTCCGTCAAAACTTACTTGGTAAAAGGGTAGATTACTCTGGTCGTTCTGTAATTGTCGTAGGTCCTGAGCTCAAGTTACATGAGTGCGGTCTTCCTAAAGACATGGCGGCAGAGTTATTTAAGCCGTTTATCATAAGAAAGCTTATTGAAAGAGGTATTGTAAAAACTGTGAAGTCTGCGAAGAAGATTGTAGACAGAAAAGATCCTGTAGTTTGGGATATCCTTGAGAATGTACTTAAAGGACATCCAGTACTACTCAACAGGGCTCCAACGCTTCACAGATTAGGTATTCAGGCATTCCAGCCTAAACTTATTGAAGGTAAAGCGATTCAACTTCACCCGTTAGTATGTACAGCATTTAACGCTGACTTTGACGGTGACCAGATGGCGGTACACGTACCACTAGGTCAGGAGGCAGTGTTAGAAGCTTCAATGCTGATGCTTTCTTCACACAATATTCTGAACCCGGCAAACGGTGCGCCTATTACTGTACCTTCTCAGGACATGGTATTAGGTCTTTACTACGTAACAAAAGGTAGAAGAGGTACTAAAGAAAGCCCTGTAGCTGGTGAAAATATGACTTTCTACAGTGCTGAGGAAGTAGTAATTGCTATCAACGAAGGAACACTTTCTAAGCATGCTTACATCAAGGTGAGAACCAAAGTAAGAAATGAAAATGGCGAACTTGAAACTAAGATAATAGAAACTGTAGCTGGTAGAGTAATCTTTAATCAGTACGTACCTGAAGAGGTAGGTTTCGTAGATGAGCTTCTTACAAAGAAGAAACTTCAGACAATTATCCTTGATGTTTACAAGATAGCTGGAGTTGCGAGAACAGCACACTTCCTTGATGATATTAAGCATCTTGGTTTCCAAATGGCTTATAAAGGTGGTCTTTCTATGGGACTAAACGATGTGGCCGTACCGGAAGTAAAAGAAGGTCTTGTTGCTCAGGCAAAAGAAGAAGTTGATGCAGTTTGGAATAACTACCTAATGGGTCTTATTACAGACAATGAGCGTTACAATCAGGTGATTGACATCTGGACAAGAATCAATACTCAATTGACTAACGAGCTGATGCAGCAACTTGAAGAAGATGATCAGGGATTCAACTCAATCTACATGATGATGCACTCTGGAGCGAGAGGTTCAAGAGAGCAGATTCGCCAGCTTGGTGGTATGAGGGGTCTAATGGCTAAGCCTCAGAAAAACCTAGCAGGATCAGTTGGGGCGATTATTGAAAACCCGATTCTATCTAACTTTAAGGAAGGTCTAGACGTAATAGAGTACTTTATTTCAACTCACGGTGCTAGAAAGGGTCTTGCAGATACTGCTTTGAAAACGGCAGATGCTGGTTACCTAACCAGACGTCTTGTTGACGTAGCTCAGGATGTCGTAATCACAGAGTTTGATTGTAATACACTTAGAGGTCTTACTGTAGCAGCGCTTAAAGACAATGAAGACATTGTTGAGCCTCTATCAGAAAGAATTTTAGGTAGAGTATCTGTGCATGATGTTTACGATCCGGTAACTGACGAACTTATATGTGAGTCTGGTGCTGAGATTACTGAGCAAATCGCTAAGAGAATAGATGAAACAAGTATAGAGGAAGTAGAAATTAGATCACTACTTACTTGCGAAACTAAGCAGGGAGGTTGTGCTAAGTGTTACGGCCGTAACCTGGCAACAGGTAAAATGGTACACACTGGAGAAGCTGTAGGAGTAATTGCAGCTCAGTCTATTGGTGAGCCAGGTACACAGCTTACTCTTCGTACATTCCACGTAGGTGGTACTGCTTCTAACATTGCTGTAGATGCAAACATCAAAGCTAAATTTGATGGAGAGATAGAGTTTGAAGGAATTAGAACTATCAAAACAACCAATAAAGACGGAGATAAAGTCGAGGTTGTAATGGGTAGAACGGGTGAAGTTAAAGTTGTTGATCCTAAGAAGAAACAAGTATTAATTTCTAACCACGTACCTTACGGTTCATTCCTTACAGTAAAAGAAGGACAAAAAGTATCTAAAGGTGATCAGCTTGTATTCTGGGACCCTTACAATGCAGTAATCCTTTCAGAATTTGATGGTACAATTGAATTTGAATCGATCATTGAAGGTATTACTTATAAGGAAGAGTCTGATGAGCAGACTGGTCACAGAGAAAAAGTAATTACAGATACTAAAGATAAAACGAAGAACCCGGTTCTTATTGTAAATGCTAAGAACGACTCTAAAGGTTATAACATACCTGTAGGCGCTCACTTGGCTGTTGAGAACGGAGAGAAGATCAAGGCTGGTCAAATATTAGCTAAGATTCCTCGTACAATGGGTAAATCAAGAGATATTACAGGGGGTCTGCCTCGAGTTACTGAGCTTTTCGAAGCGCGTAACCCGTCTAACCCGGCTGTGGTGTCAGAGATCGATGGAGTTGTTACTTACGGTGGTATTAAGCGTGGTAATAGAGAAATCTTCATCGAATCCAAAGATGGAATTAAGAAGAGATACCTTGTTTCTCTTTCTAAGCACATTCTTGTTCAGGACAATGACTTTGTGAAAGCGGGTTACCCACTTTCTGACGGAGCCATTACACCAGCAGATATCTTGTCTATTAAAGGACCAACTGCAGTACAAGAGTACTTGGTAAATGAGATACAGGAAGTATATCGTCTACAGGGTGTGAAGATTAACGATAAGCACATCGAGGCTATAGTAAGCCAGATGATGCAGAAAGTTCAAATCATCGACTCTGGAGATACGACATTCCTTATCAACGAGAGTGTAGATAAGTTTGCCTTTAGAGAAGAAAACGACAGAGTACTCGATAAGAAGGTGGTAGTTGATGCAGGTGATTCTGAGAATCTAAGACCTGGTCAAATTATCACTCCTAGAGAGTTGAGAGATGAAAACTCAACATTGAAGCGTAAAGATCTTAAGCAGGTGGAAGTTAGAGATGCATTATCAGCAGTTTCTAAACCAGTATTGCAGGGTATTACTCAAGCTTCATTGAAGACAGAAAGTTTCTTATCTGCAGCTTCTTTCCAGGAGACTACTAAGGTACTTAGTGAAGCTTCAATTAGAGGTAAAGAAGATCTTCTGATGGGACTTAAAGAGAATGTTATTGTAGGTCATTTGATTCCGGCTGGTACAGGACAAAGAAGGTTTAAAGACATCTTTGTTGGTTCTCAGGAGGAATATGATAACCTCGTAGCGTCTAAGAAAGGATCAAAAGAAAAGGAACTTCAAGAAGGTAATTAATTATGGCTGACGAAAAGGACAACCAAAAAGCAAAGCAAAATCAAAATCAGATAAACATTGAGCTTTCTGAAGAAACAGCAGAGGGTGTATATGCTAATCTGGCCATGATTGCTCACTCAAACAGTGAGTTTGTGATTGACTTTATTCGTCTCATGCCGGGTGTACCAAAGGCTAAAGTAAAATCTAGAATTGTGGTAACTCCGGAACATGCCAAAAGACTATTGAATGCTTTAAAAGAGAATATCGAAAAGTACGAAGATAGTTTTGGGCCAATAAAGAAGACTGAAGAGGCTCCCAAGTTTCCTATCAATTTTGGTGGGACAGTAGGAGAGGCTTAAGATCAATACATACATACAAATAGG
>NZ_SMMD01000278.1 GCF_009711475.1 Fulvivirga aurantia | reverse complement strand
TTTTATGTGGGGTAATCTCTGTAGCTTTGTTCGGCAAATAACTATAACGCTTATTTGCTATGTCTAAAGACAATTCTAAATTCGTATTGGAGGCACTTACATATGATGATGTGCTTCTTCAACCGGGCTATTCAGAAGTACTACCAAGAGATACAGATACTTCTTCCCAACTCACCAAAAATATCAAATTAAATATTCCGCTCGTTTCTGCTGCCATGGACACAGTCTCAGAGGCAGATTTAGCTATAGCAATGGCGCTGGAAGGTGGCCTTGGTTTTATTCATAAGAATATGACTAAAGAGCAACAAGCCAACCAGGTGAGAAAAGTTAAAAGATCTCAAAGCGGGATGATAATCGATCCTATCACCCTCCATAATAAATCTACAGCTCAAGATGCTGAGAATATTATGAGAGAGTACAAAATAGGTGGTATTCCAGTAGTAGATGAAAACGAAAAGCTTATAGGAATAATCACTAATAGAGATTTAAGATTTCTAAAAGACTTTAGCACACCAGTAACAGAAATAATGACTGGTGAAGGCCTTATTACAGCTGAGGAAAATAAAATAAACCTAGAGAAGGCAGAAGATATCCTTCAACAACATAAAATAGAAAAACTTCCTATTATTAATGAAAAAGGCATTTTAACAGGTCTCATTACATATAAGGATATCCTTAAAAAGAAAAACAAGCCAAATGCCTGCAAAGATGAGTTAGGTAGGTTACGTGTTGGTGCAGCGGTTGGTGTCACTCCTGACATTATGGATCGCATCGAGTTGCTTAAAAAGGCCGGAGTTGATGTGGTAAGCATTGATACTGCTCATGGGCACTCAAAAGGTGTTATAGACATGTTTAAAAAGGTGAAAGCTGCCTACCCCGACCTCGATATAATTGTCGGTAATGTCGCAACAGCAGAGGCAGCTAAAATGCTTGCAGAGGCTGGAGCTGATGGAATTAAGGTAGGGGTGGGCCCCGGGAGTATTTGCACTACAAGAATTATTGCAGGTGTAGGAGTTCCTCAACTTTCTGCTGTATATGAAGCAGCTAGAGCTGTTGAAGGTATGGGTGTCCCGATTATAGCCGATGGAGGTATTAGGTTTTCTGGTGATATAGTTAAGGCTCTTGCTGGAGGTGCCAGCAGTGTAATGATAGGCTCTCTGTTGGCTGGTACTGAAGAAGCACCGGGTGAAGTTATTATTTACGAGGGTAGAAAATTTAAATCATACCGAGGTATGGGGTCATTAGAGGCCATGGAAGACGGCTCAAAGGATCGTTATTTTCAAGATGCTGAAGATGATATTAAAAAATTAGTACCGGAAGGTATAGTCGGTCGAGTACCTTACAAGGGTCTTGTCTCAGAAGTTTTGTATCAACTTACAGGTGGTCTCAAAGCTGGCATGGGTTATTGCGGAGCAGCAACAGTGGGACAACTACAAAATGCGAAGTTTGTAAAGATCACAGCAGCTGGGGTTAGTGAAAG
>NZ_SMMD01000388.1 GCF_009711475.1 Fulvivirga aurantia | reverse complement strand
TGAAAAGGTATCGGCAAACTCTTTGGTGATTAGCTGATAGGGCGCTGCATCAGGCGTGAAATTAAAATCACCCGTCAGGATAATTTTTGTTGCATCACTTTCCTCCTTTTGTTTTTTAATTGCTTGTAAGATAAGTTTTGCGCTCTCTGCTCGGGCCGTCACCCCAACATGATCAAAATGGGTATTAAAGTAAAGGATAATTTGTCCTGTCGCCTTATATGCAAACCTCCCCCAGGTGCATATACGAGGAAAGGCTGCATCCCAACTTTTACCGGGTTGGTGCGGGTTTTCTGACAGCCAAAACGTACCGGAATCCTTCAACTCAAAAACTTGTTGGTCATAAAAAATGGCCGAATACTCACCTTGCCCTACTCCACCATCTCGACCGATACCTATATATGCATATCCCTCGAGTCCGGATTTTATATCGTCTAATTGATTTTTCAATCCTTCCTGTGTGCCAAACAACTCCGGATCATGGTAATTGATCAGGCCAATCACATCAGCCTTACGGGCACTCCATCCATTAATTGAGTCTTTTTTATCATCATATTTAATGTTGTATGTCATCACATCAAACGACCAGTCTGACTGTGCATTAACTTTGACCAGGGAGCTGATGATGAAAAAGGTGAGTAAAACGGTATAACACTTTATCATTGATCTTCAGGTTAATTTGAGCAGAATTCAGGTTCATCCACGATTGCACAACTTTTATTTAGCTCAACCACTTCATGGATTTGAGACGTCCTATGGTTGATGACATCAGAATAAATAAAGTCGGCTATTTCTGCTTTGTAGTCAAACATGGGCAGATCATTCCACTCATGACCTCCATTACAGCCTGTAACCAAAAAATAGCCTTTCTCTAACTCTTTGAGTCTGTTGGCTATACTTATTCCCCCATGGAGCATGAGGTAGCCAGGATTACCTTCATCACAGTAATGATGTGGAGCTGAGCCATATGGCACCAAATTATCACAGGTGCCATGAAAAAGTTGTGTAGGAATTGCACTGCGCTTGTTGATAAGTTGAAGATCAAAAATGGCTCCCGCCATGCTGATAACGCCACCATAAGTAAAATCAGTAGGTAGCGCCTTTTTAGTTTCGGGCCAGTAGGCAGCATGCAATACCGCCTCAGCACCAGCACTGCTCCCGGAAAGCACTATGTTGCCCATGTCAAGTCTCAGTTCAGAACGATGCTCATGTAGATAGGCTACAGCAGCACCTATTTCCTGCCCTACCTGTTTGAAGGTGGCAAGTTTATTTCCTGCCAGCTGATTACAACCAAAAGATTGCCCTCTCATGGTAAGTGTGTAAGACATGCTTACAACCACCAACCCTCTCCTGGCCATGTCTTCGCAAAATGTTATGATTTTAGGCTCATCTCGCTTTCCTCCTGCAAAACCACCACCATGCACATAGACCAAGACAGCGCGCTGACTGATATCATCATCATAGGGTTGATAAATGTCCATTTGTAAATCAGTGTCGCTCTCACTCAAATATGTGACAGTAGAGACATCAACTTGATCAAACACCAGGTCTTTGTAGCGCTGGCTACACCCCTCATTGACAAATGAAAGTAGGCAAATACATGATAAATAAAAGGCTTTCATATTAATTACTCAGTATACATTATCTCGCTGCGTTCAGAAATGCCATTTTCATTAAATGCCTCTACCTGATAGTAATACCCCTGGTCTGTATTTAATGCTCTTAGTTCATAATTTGGTTTGTCGTACATAAGCGCAGAAAGGTTGAGCTTATCTTCTGCTATACCCCAGTAAATAACATATCCTGTAGCATCCTCTACCTCACTCCAGGTGAGGTTGGCATTTCTTCTGTCTGTATCACGCCTGACGGAAAAATTGCCTGGTGTAGCAGGTTTCTTCCCTTTACCGTTACCAAAAACTCTTAATTCAGAAATCGACAAAAAATTATTGGTACAATATACATGATCGTATCTCACATATCTGGCCGTAACTGGCTCTTCCAACTCAATGTAAGCATGCGGCATGTCCTTTTTGTTTTCGCTAAAGTCAGCAGCAGTGATCCACTCTTTTCCATCCTCGGAAACCTGAATTTGAAATTGCTGTCTTAAGGTATCAGGCCGGCCAAATATGTTGCTGTTAAAGTCTTGAAAATTGATCTGAACAGCACGTACATCCATTGGGCGCCCAAGGTCCATTTCTACATAAATAGAGTCGTGGTTGGCTTCAGAAACCCAATAAGACCTGATCT
>NZ_SMMD01000926.1 GCF_009711475.1 Fulvivirga aurantia | reverse complement strand
TAGGTGGTACACATTGTAGCAACTGCGGACACTGTAGCAGTACATTATAAACCATTCTTAAGCGGTAGCGTGAGTAGTCATGCTGCCGCTTCTTTGCTTAATATGACTATGACAGAGACTTTAGAAAAAGAACAACTGCAAAAACTACTGCAGTTTGAAAATGAAGACATGCTCTCAAGATTCACTGATATGTATAATGTCAGCGAAGATGAGGCAAGGGACATTTTAAAAGAAACATTGAAGTTTCTATACATAAGCCAGATTCCTGGTACGTTTATTCCTGATGACTTATTGATTATCGATGAGATGTGGCACAATATGATCTTGTTTACACCACAATATCATGAGTTTAGTCAGCAGCATTTTCAAAAATACTTTCATCACGTACCGGCCAGCAAGCAAGAAAAAGCGGAGCGTGAAAAGTCTCTCATGGCAGACCATGAAAAAGCCAGACAGGATTATCTGGACAAGCTACAAACCTTAATCTCCGTCACTTACGATCACCTGGGAGAAGAAACTGTAAAGAAGTGGTTTCAGGAATATCCCGAAAAATACAGTAAACAAAATATTAAGGCGCTTAGGCGATGAGCATATTTCCTAAAAGGACTGTACGTAATAGTGTGGTTACCATCCACTGGAATTTTAATACAGCTCACCTCACAGACGTGCATGTTTTTCCTTATGTGAGAATT
Source organism: Fulvivirga aurantia (assembly GCF_009711475.1). Lineage (GTDB taxonomy): Bacteria > Bacteroidota > Bacteroidia > Cytophagales > Cyclobacteriaceae > Fulvivirga > Fulvivirga aurantia. The sequence goes on along the minus strand of NZ_SMMD01000926.1, from coordinate 19,233 downwards.
GGAGTAAAAGCACCAGATGGTAAAATCACCATGCTGTTTGAAGATCATGTATTAGGATTACCAGAGTCTGATGAGCAACCGCAGCCAAACGCTAAACCATCATTAAAGTACCTGAATAAAAACTTGCCTTTGCTGGTTATAGCGGAATACCTAAGTGGCCAGCACCAACGAGAAAAGCTGATCGAAATCTTACAAAATATACAGTCTGGGCGGCATTATTACTTTAGCTATCAGGTGCCTGAGGATGCGCCACTGGGTAAGTATACATTGATTTCTGAGGTGCATAGTGGAGGAGAGATCAGACACTCAAAAACGGCCAAAGATGATTTTTTCTTTGTTGAGAAAGTATCCGTAAAAGATGAAGAAAAGTCTGGTGAAGATAGTAAGGCCATTGTAGTAAATCACTCACCGGAAAAAACACCTGTCAAGATTGTAAGCTGTACACCAACTGGGGCGGGAAAGATGAAAACTCATATTGAAGTATTTGAGCTTGGTGAGAATGAAGAAAAAGCAATAAGTCTCAACTCTCCTTTAAATTTTTTGCTTTATAATGAAGAACGAGAGGTATTACCGTTACAACAAAGTGCATCAGCCTATCTTTTGAGAAACCAAAGAGTGCTGGAGCTAAATAAAAATGACGGCAATACTTACTTATTAAAAAAAGACAAAGAGGAGGCCTACAAACTCACACCTGGGGCTCAATCACTCTGGAGCAAGTCAGATGGTCTACTACCTAAAAGCAAATTGTCCGAAGAAGAACTCGAAGCTTTTGAGGAGTTGTCCAGTGAAGGTTTAATTCATTCTATAGACTTTTAGTAGCTGACAGGTAAGCCACTTATCCATCGGCACATCCGAAAATCTATTTTATCTTAAAATTATAAATGCAAATCTTTTGCGTTTGAAACATAATACTATATTTGCAACAATGTTGCACCTGTATTATTTATGAAACGTCTCTCTCTTTTCTTTGCTATCATTTTAGTGTCATCGGCTTACACCTATGGCCAAAATGCGTCTATATCAGGAAGGGTATCGACAACTGATGGAGGCGTAATTCCCGGAGCTTATGTGCAATTAAACAGCGACCTGGCAACTGTGGCTGATGAAAAAGGGCGGTATGCTTTCAATAAGTTAACGAAAGGTGACTTCGTCATCACTGCTTCCTTCATTGGCTACCAACCTTTGAAAAAATCAGTGAGTATAAACTCAGGTCAAAGTCTGGTAGTAAACCTTAGTCTAGACGAGTCGGTCACGCAACTAAATGAGGTAACCGTGACCGGGCAATCTGAGTCGATGGCCATCAAAGAAGGTATTGCATCGGTCTCTCTCGTTGAAGCCAAACCGTTTTATAATCGCTCCATAAATGCACCAGATTTACTCAATACCCTCTCTGGTGTACAGGTGCGACAGAGTGGAGGCGTGGGTAACAGCACAGAAATATCTATACAGGGCCTCTCGGGCAGACAGGTAAAGTTGTTTGTCGATGGTATTCCTATGGATTTTCTCTTGCCGGTAGAAGAGTTGGGTATCGGTGCTTCTCTGTCCATGTTTCCCGTCAATTTGATGGAAAGAATGGAGGTCTATAAAGGCGCTGTACCGGTAGCATTGGGTGCAGACGCACTAGGTGGAGCCATAAACATTATTACGCGTAAAGATTTTCAGGATTACCTGGAAATATCAACAGAGCATAGCTCTTTTAATACCTGGCGGTCTACCTTGAGCACACGCAAGTTTTTTGATTCAGGATTTACCGTTGGCCTAAGTGCCTTTTATATGGCTTCAGACAATAACTACATGTTGGACGATGTAAAAACCATCAACGAATTTGGGAATCCGGAATCTATATCTACACCTAAATTTCATGACCGCTTTAGAAGCTATATGGTAAAGGGTGAGGCAGGTGTTGTTAATAAACCCTGGGCAGATCAATTATTAGTGAGTTTCTCACACGGTGACTTGTACGATGAGATACAACACAATTTTGAGATGCGCCAGCCATACGGTCAAGCCCTTAATCTGGCGACAACCTATAATACCTCACTGCAATATGAGAAATACGACATTGCAGACAAACTGGACCTAAATTTCTATTTAGGCTATAACCGTATAGCAACCAGCTTCATAGACACAACCCGCAATATTTATGATTGGCGAGGAGAGATCATTGGCCAAAAAACATACGGAGGAGAAATTACCACATCTCAGAATAACCTGAACTTAGATGGGGAAAATCTAGTAGGGCGCTTAAATGTCAATTACAAAATTACACCCACAACGAGCCTTATCTTCAATGGTGTGGCATCTCACTTCACACGAGTGGGTAGCGATCCGGTAGCCGCAGAATTTTATGGAGAAGACTATTTTCAAAATCCGGTATATGTAGATAAACTAGTAGCCGGTGTAGGTTTAGAAAAAGAGTTTTTAGCGGGTAAAATAGTCAGCCACACAGCCGTAAAAGCCTACCAATTCAATTCTGAAGGATTTATCATTGAAAACAGTGAATCGACAACTATAAAACAGGACCAATTCCAGCCGGGTTTTAGTCAGTCATTTAAATGGAAGGCCAATAAATATTTACTTACAAAAGCGTCTTATGAGTACGCCACCCGTATGCCAGACAGGATAGAAACGCTGGGTGATTTTAGCGCAGCTATAAATGCCAACCCGGGTTTGGTTCCAGAAACGAGTCATAATGTAAATCTCGGTGGGCTCTACAAAAGAAAAGTCTGGAGCATAGAGGTCAATAGTTTCTTAAGAAGAGTAAGCGATATTATCATCTTGCAGGCAGTACCACCACCTGTGCTTAGTAAGTATGAAAATTTACTCGAAGCAAGCATCACCGGTATTGAAAGTGAGGTGCAATACAAACCATGGCACTGGCTCACGGTACGTGCTAACGCAACCTATCAGGACTTGCGCAATCGCTCAAACAAAATTAACTCAGGTGTGAGCAGTGATAGATATTATGGTGCCAGACTGCCCAACCGACCACATCTATTTGGCAATGGCGAGCTGCAGTTCAGTAAATCAAATGTATTGAAACGTGGAGACCAGTTTCAGGTCTGGTGGTCTGTGGCTTATGTCAAAGAGTTTTTTCGCTATTGGGAAATTGACGGAAGAAAAGAAGATAAGCTGACAGTTCCTGATCAATGGTTGCATAATGCAGGCATAGCTTATACAGGCTGGAATGAAAGGGCCACACTTTCTTTAGAATCACAAAATATATTGGATGCCAATGCCTACGACAATTTCCGTGTGCAAAAACCGGGTCGCTCGTGGCATGTAAAACTTAGACTTTTCCTTACAAAACCTTGAAACTTTAATTAAACAACTATGAAACAACCAATTTACTATTTAAGGCTTATGAAATATATAAGCATCTCTCTTACTCTTGTTTTTGCCGTTTCAGCTATGGTATCATGTATTGATGATGACCCCGGAATCGACCCTGATGCGCCAGTGATTCAAGCGGCTGAGGGCTCATCTGTACGTGGCGGAGAAACCCTGGAAGTAACGTTTACAGTAATTGCGCCTGGTACCGTTTCTGAGGTAACAGTGGCAGCCAGTGCCGGTACAGCCACTATCATCAATACAGATGACATTGTAGGTACCACCAATGCAGAAGCAACGGTGAGTTATGAAACAGCGGCCGATATAAGTGGCACTCAGACGGTAACACTCACAGTTACTGATCAGCAAGGAAAGAGTACTAACCAGGCGGTTGAGGTTGAAGTGTTTGCTCCGGTAAACTACGGGATGGCCCTGGTTTCAGGTGCTGGAGATGTAACTACTACTTTCTTACAAGGTCTGATTGATCTTGACCTAAACACAATTGATAATAGTAGTAGCACAGAATTAGCGCAGTTTGCCGCGGTCTATTCAGATGGCAATGCTTTGTTTACTGCAGGTTTCGGTGCACCGGCTACCATGGGTAAATACGTCTTCAATAGCGCTGGTGAAGCTAAACTAGATCAGGAGATCATAGTTCCTGGTTCAAGCTCCTTTTCTTCTGTAGAAATTATTGACGAGAATAAAGGGTATGCTACCGTGGGAGGCGGCCTCTCAAGAGCGGTACAATTTAGCCCTTCAGAAATGCGTATTACCGGAGAAATAGACCTTTCCAGTGCAGGTGAGGGCCTTTTTTATTCTGACATGATTGTAAGAGGCAACACCTTATTCATCGCACTTAATGACTTTGGAGGCTCAGGTGAAGCGATGGTGGCTGTGGTAGACTTACAGACCAACACGCTGGAAAAGGTGATTACCGATACCAGAACATCAACACTTTTTGGTTCTTTAACCACAGCTATAATGACCGAGGCTGATAACGGTGACATTTACGTGCAGGGATCTGGTCTTTTTAGTGATAAACCTAGTGGTATACTAAGAATCAAAGCGGGAGAAACAGAGTTTGACACTGGCTATTTCTTTGACTTGACTGCTACGGTAGGAGGCTCATGTTTTGGACTATATCACTTTGGTGATGGCCTCACTTTTACAGCAGTTTCATCAAATGACGATAATTGGTTCGGATTTGATGGAGACAATCCGGCATTCCGTTACCACCAAATCGACTTAGCTGCTAAGACTGATGGAGGAGATCTGGCTGCATCATTGCCAAATACATTTGCTGCATCTCGCACGATGTTCTTTTTCCAATCTTCAGATGATGAAATTCTCTTCCCTATAGCTGGCAAAGACGAAGATGCCATCTACAGCTATGCGATAGGCTCAGGAGAAGTATCTAAAAAGATTACCAGTAGCAGCGGTTACGTGAGCGGACTGGTACAGGTAAATTAATTCATTATGCTAAAAGCCACCAATCTCACAAAAAAATACGGAAGCTTTACGGCTCTTCATGACCTCAACCTATCAGTAAACGAAGGAGACATCTTTTGTTTGCTGGGAGCCAATGGAGCAGGAAAGTCGACTACCATCAACCTATTTCTCAACTTCATAGAAGCTACAGAAGGAAAGGCGAGTATCAACTCATTGGATGTCGATCAGTATGCAAGGGAGACTAAACAATTGCTTTCTTACATACCAGAAAACCTGATGCTGTACCCAAACCTTACTGGCCTGGAGAATCTGGATTTTTTCTGTGGTTTGAGAGGTCGAAGCTATGCCAGAGAGCAGTTAGAAGAGCTGCTTAAGCAATCAGGCCTACAGCCAGATTTTATCAATAAAAGAGTAAAAAGCTACTCAAAAGGGATGAGGCAGAAAGTAGGCATAGCGCTGGCAAGAGCACGAGAAGCCAAGGTTTTACTATTAGACGAGCCTACCTCTGGGCTTGACCCAAAAGCCAGCAATGAATTTTCAGAGCTGTTGTTGAGTATGAAAGATAATGGTGTAGCCACACTTATGGCTACCCATGATCTTTTTCGCGCCAAAGACACAGGCACGCATATCGGCATCATGAAAGAAGGTGTGCTCATTGAGCAGTTTGCTTCTGATGATGTGAGTTTTCAAGACCTGGAAAAGCTGTATCTCAAACACATGCATAACTAATGCAACTACTTTTCTTAATCATAAAAAAGGAGATTTTGATAGCACTAAGAGAAAGATTGGTGCTAGCGCTGGGTAGTATTATTGTGATTTTGCTTGGGGTAGCTTTGTATGCAGGGTACCTCACCTATCAGCAGCAAGAAGCCATAATTTCTCAAACCCAAAATGAGAAACGTCAGGAGTGGCTGGGCCAGGGCGACAAGCACCCACATATAGCGGCTCATTATGGCACATTTGTATTCAAGCCAAAAACAGTGTTGAGTCTCTTCGACTTTGGTCTTGATGCCTACACCGGCACGTCAGTGTACCTTGAGGCGCATTATCAACATGAATTTATGTTTAGGCCCGCGCAGGATCATAGCAGTATGATCAGGTTTGGCGAGCTAAGTGCGGCTTTGGTGTTACAGGTACTGGTTCCACTGCTTATTATTTTTCTCTCTTTTGCTTCTTACACCCACGAGCGTGAGCGAGGGACCTTAAAATTATTGCTAAGTCAGGGTGTTTCTTTTCAAACGCTCACATGGGGTAAGATTTTAGCCTATAGTATTATTCTCATAGTCATCCTATCACCTTTTATGATCGGGATAGCTATACTTTCATTTACGGGCGTGCAGCATGAGGCTCTTCAGCAAGTTGAAGCCAGGGTGATTTTGCTGTATGGCGTTTATGGCCTCTATTTATTTTTCTTTATCTCCTTTTCAGTATGGATATCGCTGCGCTCGTCTACTGGTAGAAATGCACTGTTGACACTGCTTTCCTGCTGGATATTGTTGGTAATACTCATGCCTAAAACGGTGGCCAACTTCAGCGAGAGCATTTACACACTTCCTTCTATGCGGGAGTTTAAGGCGGCCATAGACAAAGACAAGGCCAACGGCCTGGATGGCAAAACACCCCGATCTGTGCGAATGGTAAACTTGACCAACGAATACCTGGAAAAATATCAGGTAGATTCTGTAGAGCAGCTACCCTTTAACTTCGAAGGCGTGAGCATGCAGGCAGGTGAGGAGTACGGCAATATGGTTTACGACCATCATTTAGAAAAACTCCAGAATATTTTCCATAAACAAAACCGATTGAGCAGTATCGCAAGTCTGTTCAATCCTTTTCTGGCGGTACAGCACCTGTCTATGGGGCTATCCGGTACTGACATTCATACTTTCATTCACTTTGAAGATGAGGTGGAAGCGTATAGAAGAGCACTGGTACGCAAAATGAACAATGACATGGCTGAAAACTCTAAGTATGGGGAGTTTTTTGGCTATAAGGCTGGTGAAGATCTCTGGAAACAAATAGATGATTTTTCTTACCAGACGCCTACAGTTAAAGAATTACTAAGCCATTATAAGTTGGAATTGATTTCTATTGGTCTGTGGACGGCCATGATGGTTTTGCTCATACATTATACTAACCGAAAAATGAGACCGCTTCATGGATAGCACAATAAAGACATTGGTTCGCTATGAATGGAAAGCATTTGTACGCAATAAGTTTCAGCTGATAATGCTGGTGGTAACGTTTTTATTCGGCCTGTATGCGATATACTATGGTCAGTCTGAGATAAACGCACAGCGAAATACTATAAATGCGGTCACTGCTATTGAGCATGAAGAGTTTTCTACCTATAAGGCCAGCTTCACTGAGGAAATGGAAACGATTGAGCAGGAGCAAACGCATGACATTGCTTCTCGACCGGCTTACGCCTGGTTTAGGCATGGCTACCATGCGATACTTCCTCCTCACGATTTTGCGCCATTAGCGATTGGTCAGAGAGACCTTTTTCGCTATTACTATCGCCTTACAGGTATGAGCTTGCATTACCAGTTGTTCGAAAATGAGCTCGCCAACCCCGTTAACCTGATGGCGGGAAATTTCGATTTGTCTTTTGTACTTATTTACCTGTTTCCGCTTGTGATTATAGCCTTTTGCTATGGTCTGTATTCGTCTGATAAAGAAGGGGGCACACTCGCTTTGCTGCTGATTCAGTCAGTAAGTATGCGCAAGATTACTTTAGTAAGACTCACTTTTTACTTTGTGCTGATCACAGGTCTTGCTCTATTACTATCACTTGTCGGTATTCTTTCTTCAGGCAGTTTTGTAGCCGATGAGAACCTGATGCCTGGTCTGGCCTGGTTAGTTGGCGTGGTGGTTTATTGTGCTTTTTGGTTTGGTTTGTTGTACTTCGTCATAAGCTTTCGCAAAAGCTCATCTTTCAATGCTATTTCCGCAGCGGGTTGTTGGCTATTCCTCTTAATCGTGATTCCATCGATGCTCAATGTGATTGTCACTACCATGTATCCGCTCAATAGTGCGACACTTGCCGGCCTTACCCGAAGAACGGGCCTGGAAAATGAAAATGATGAGAAGGAAGTTAAGAAAGTGATCAGAGAGTTTTTAGCTCACAAACCTGAGCTGGCAGCAAGCGATAGTTTGATAGAAAATAACATGCTAGCAAAAGCCTATGCTGCTTTCACTTCTTTAAAAGACATTAATAATCAGCATGAAGTAGACCACTACAACGCCCAGGTGGCCAAAAGAAACACATGGACATCCCGCTTCCATTGGTTGAGCCCCTCAGTTAATATGCAGGATGTTTTTACACACATTGTTGAGACTGACCTAACAACATTTCTTCATTATCAAGATGCGCTGGTACGTTTCCACGGAAACATAAGTGAATTCTATTTCAATCGCCTTTTTTGGGACAAACCACTTGTCAGAGCAGATTATGAAAATTTGCCGAGCTTCTCTATGAAGCAGCAATCAGACCGCTGGGAGACGGTATGGCTGGGGTTGGGCAAAGTCCTTCTAGCGGCAGTTCTGGTGTTCACTTTAGGCTTTATAAAAATGAAAGGAGGTATAAAGCAATGAAATCTATCACATTACTTTTTGCATGGGTTGGCACCTTTGGTTTGCTTCAGGCACAGCAGACTGACAATTTTCCACCACCGGAAACTCCGCTAGAGATCAACGCGGTGAGAGCTGACGAAGACATTAAAATAGATGGAAAGCTTACAGAAGCCGCCTGGGACAAAGCCCCGGTAACGAAGGATTTCTTCCGAATTGAACCAAGGCAGGGAGGAGAATACCACTATCAAACGCTGGCCAAGCTCATGTTTGATGAGAAAAATCTCTATGTCGGTATTTTTTGCGAAGATTCTCTGGGTAAAAAAGGCATAAGAGTGCAGGATTTGCGCAGAGACTTCAGATGGGGCGAAAATGATATTTTTGGTATTCAATTAGACCCTCAGAATCTCAAGCAATATTGTGTGTCATTTCAAACCACACCTTATGGCAACCAGCGAGACCTGCAGAATTTTAATGACAACAATACCGATACAAACTGGAACGCCTTATGGACCGTGAGAACCCACCAGACTGACTCGGGCTATTTTGCTGAATTTGCCATCCCATTTAAATCCATCCGTTATGAGCGCCCCCAGGATACTGATTCCGTTACGTGGGGGATAACCTTTAACAGACTGGCAAGGAGGGATTACGAACAAACCGTATTTCCTGCTATCCCGCAGTCATTTTCGCCATACAGAATGACTTATGCTGCCAAACTTAAAGGTCTGACAGTGCCAGAGCCCAGCGCCAACATTCGTGTAGAACCGTATTTTCTATATCAATATGATGACGTGGAAGCCGGAGGCGAAAGTCAGTCGGAGGGAGATGTGAAATTAGGTGGTGATATAAAATGGGCCATCAATCCACGCTCAGTTTTAGACCTTACTTTTAATACAGATTTTGCCCAGGCAGACGTAGATCGTGCTGTAAATAACCTCGAAAGGTTTAATATTTTCTTTCCTGAGCGGAGACAGTTTTTTCTGGAAAACTCCGGGATTTGGGCAGGAGCGAGTGACTTTTCTGTAAAGCCGTTCTTTAGCCGTACCATCGGATTGCAAGGCAATTTTAATGCTGAGCCGGCCAGGATAGATGCCGGAGCACGTTATACCATGCGTAATGATAATCGCTCTGTGGCAGGTTTGTATATACACCAGGCTGCTACAGGTAACACACCAGCTGCCAGCTTTGGTGTGGCCCGTTACCTTCAAAATTATGGCAAAGAAAACAATGTGGGTCTTATGGTGACCCATCGGTTAGACGAAGCTTCGAGTGAGCTCGGTACCAGCCAAAGCAACAATACCACATTGACAGTTGATGGATTAATTCGCCCTAAAAGTGAGCTTACTTTCTCATACCTGCTCTCCGGATCGCGAGACAATTCTAATGACACACTGGGTCTGGCAGGAAAGATATTTGCCGGATACAACACCAACAAGTTTTACCTTGGGTGGCTTACAAATTTTGTGACCAAAGACTATAATCCTGACATGGGCTTTGTCTTTCAGAAAAATGTGATCTGGCACAATCCGGGAGGCTATTATATCTTCAGGCCGGAAAATATACCATGGATCAGACGGTTTGATCCGGGAGCATTTTTCAACTATTACCACGATGCCGATGATCCGGGCAACTTTCAGCAGGGTAGTATTTACTTGTTTCCTATTTACCTGATTTTTACCGATGGTAGTTTTTTCGAATATGCCATTTACCCTACCTGGCAAAATATAAACTTCAACTTTGCTCCATTAGGAATCGCTATTACTCAGGATAACTATTACTATACGCGACATCAGGTGTCGTATAATACTGACCAATCAAGAAAGTTTTCGCTGTCAGGCAAACTAAGCTGGGGAGGTTTTTATAATGGAGACAGGCTCACAGTAAATGGAGGTATGCGTTATGCGCCCATTCCGCACATGGCGTTTACAGCAGATTATGAGTATAATAATTTAAAGTCGCTGGGTGAGTCACTCGAAGACCTGGAAACACACCTGACCACTTTGGGAGCACGATTTGCGCTAAATCCACGGATACAGCTCTCTGCCTTTTACCAGTACAATTCCTTCGATAAGCAGGGCCGCTGGAATGTACGTGGAAGTTGGGAGTATCGTCCATTATCTTTTATCTATCTAGTGTTTAATGACAATCGTATCGATGGACTCGAGTCGCCTTTTGAGGAGCAGCAACTCATAGGAAAGATTACATTTCTAAAGCAATTCTAAAATGAGTAAAGGGCCAGACCTGCATAATGATAGCCCATGGCTACTCATGAAAAGACTTTCTCTACCGGGTATTTTGGGCATGATGGTACTGTCTATCAGCTCATTAGTAGATGCACTTTATCTGGGAAATCTTGTAAGCACGGAAGCCTTTGCAGGTGTATCACTACTGTTTCCTATGACTTTGGTGGTCACCAGTATTACCGGGTTTATAGCTGTGGGGTCGTCATCGGTGTTGAGCAGGGCCATAGGTGCCAAAGACCAATCTATTCAGCAATTGATAATTCCCAACCTAATTGCACTGTCACTCATAGGGTCGGGTATACTCATTATAGTCGGCATACTTTTTTCTAAAGACATAGTCAGCTTGTTGGGTGCAGAAGGCCAGGTGTACCAATCAGGGGTAGATTATTTACAGATCTATTTGTGTGGGGCCTTTTTTAGTGTTTATGGTCTGGCGGCAAATGGCCTTATTCGTTCAGAAGGTAAAATAAAGCAGGCGATGACTTATACCGTGGTTGCGGTAGTTGCAAATATCATCTTAACACCCCTGTTTATTCAAACCTTGAATCTAGGTGTGAAAGGAGCAGCCTGGAGTAGCGTAGCCAGTATGGTGGTGTATAGTCTGCTTACTTCAGCGTATTTTATTAGAGGTAATGCCTCATTTAAAACAGGTAAATTTGCCATAAGAGTAGAGAAAGAGATTGCCTCAGACGTGGTAAGCATCGGATTTTCCTCACTCACCATGCAAATATCAAATGTGGTCAGGCAGTTTATTATTTTTCGCTCTATCACTTACTATGGCACTACGCACGATCTGGCGGTATTTAGCGCAGCATACAGACTGTTCTCCTTTATCTCAATACCAGCCATGGGGTTGTTACAACCACTTCAGCCGGTTATTGGCATCAATTACGGAGCTGGCAATTGGCAAAGGTGTGTGAGTGTATTAAAGTACTTTCGCTGGGGAGGCGTTATTTTTATGGCCTCGATTTTAATTCCCTTTTTAATTTTTCCTGATTGGTTTATAGGCTTGATGATACCGGAAGAACCCTTACGGGGAATCGAACTACACTATATCAGACTTGTTTTTCTGGCCTTACCCTTTTTGCCTATTTCGACTTCAGCGATTATCTATTTTCAGGCAGTGGGTAATAGTAGAAAGGCTACTATGATACCATTGGCGAGGCAGGCGGTCTTGTTTTTACCCCTCATTTTTGCCCTACCTTATTTCCTGGGCCTCGAGGGCATTTACTATAGCTTAGTGATAGAAAATATTCTATATGCCTCAATATTATTATTTGTGTTGGAAATAGAAATGCAAAAGCTACAATCAAAAACTTCTCTAAACTGTACCTAAATAGTATTCTTTCTGGCCACTATATGAAAAACATGCCAGTGTTTTACTTTTCCGGAAACGGTTTTTCCTTTCTTGTTTACCTCTTTAAGTGCTTCGATGTTGAAATCAGACAGTAGCGCTTCTATTTCCTGCATATTGTGAAATGTCATGTCGGTATTTGAAGACCATGAGTCATCGTTACCAAAAAAATGCCCGGAAAACCTTCCATTGGGTTGGATACTATTTACAATTACCTGCCAGACTTTATCAAAATAGTTAGGGTGACAAAAAGGGAGACTAAAAGAAGCATTTACGAGCGTGGTTGATGGTAGTGAGGTGAGTTCCTCAAAAGCGCTACACCTCTTAGCTAATGCATGGCGATGGTTTTGGGCAACTAAAGTGTCTAATTGATTCAATGCCTCTTCTTCTTTATCAATAGCTAATACCTGCCAATTATTTTGAAGAAGTGCGTGCGTGTCTATACCATTGCCACATCCCAAATCTATGGCATGCCTGATGTTGATCTTTTCTTGCGAAAACAATTCAAGCGCCTTTGATAGCGTTGCAGAAGGTGGAATAAGTTTGTCGGTGAAATGCTCGTAATGCTTTTTCCAGGATTCAGGCATAGGTTAAAATCATGATTTACATTCTTTGCAGATGCCGCTGAGTGTATAGTTGGCGCGGTCTACCATAAATTCGTTTGATACTTTTACCTCGGGTATTTTTACATCTTCCAAACAATAAGTATGATGACACTCATCACACACAAAGTGGGCATGCTCATCGCTATGAGATTCATCGGGGCAGTGTTGCCCGCACAAGGCGTATTTCACACCTTGTCCGTCTTCTGAAGCGCGATGTAATATGCCATTTTCCTCAAAAGAGCTCAAAGCTCTGTAGATCGTTACACGGTCGTGTCCGGCAGTCATTTTAGCAACAATATCACTGGCCGAAAGGGCAAAATCATGGTCCATAAACAGCTCCAGCATCTCCAATCTTATCGGTGTTTTCTTCAAACCATGCGCACGCAAAAGGTCTCCAATCAATTTCTTATCGCTCATACCTCTATCCTTAGTGTGTTTTAAAGTTTAACTAAATACCTAACACTAAGTGAAACTTACAAGTTTTTTATAACATCCCTTTTTACTTAATACACCGATAATTAAAATTAATGGATATATAATTTTAAATAATTCACAAAGTCCACCTGTCGCATATAAAAATTAAGTAACTGTAAATGAGTGCATTAAATATTATTGGTAACAAATTAATTTAATAGTCAATGCCATGAGTTTTCGCATCGTCCCTTTTCGCATGTAAATAGCACTCTATTTTGAGGATTTAAAATTCAAAAATCAGAATTAACCTCATGAAGAGACTCAAAGACAAAGTCGTAATTATAACTGGTGGAGCCCGAGGCATAGGCTTCTCAGCTGTACATAAGTTTTTGCAAGAAGGTGCCTCTGTTACCATTTGGGACATAAGCGAAGAAGATGGTAAGAAAGCTTTGGATACCCTGGCGGGCAAAGGAGAAGTTTATTTTTCAAAAGTTGACACTACAAACCCGGACTCGGTTCAAAGTGCTCTCAATGAGCAATTAGGACGCAATCAAAAAATAGATGTTCTCATAAATAATGCTGGAATTACCCGTGATGCTACCGTAAAGAAAATGTCACTAGCTGAATGGCAGCAAGTAATTGACGTAAACTTAACGGGTGTTTTCAACTGTACACAGGCAGTTGCTCCTACTATGATCGCGCAACAATCAGGGAGTATCATCAACACTTCATCGGTAGTGGGTTTATACGGAAATTTTGGCCAGGCCAACTACGCGGCTACCAAATCTGGCTTGATTGGTCTTACCAAAACCCTGGCCAAGGAGTTGGGTAGGTATAATATTACTGTTAATGCCGTGGCTCCCGGATTTATAGCCACAGACATGATCAAGACCATTCCTGAAAAAGTCATTAATATGATGGTCGATAAAACACCACTTGCGCGTCTGGGTAAACCTGAAGATATTGCCAATGCTTATGCCTTTTTAGCATCAGCGGAAGCAAATTTCATTAGCGGCACAGTATTGAGTGTAGACGGAGCAGTTTCTATTTAAATAACTTGAAAAACATCGCATGCGAAAGGCAATAATAAAGTCAACGGGTGCATATGCACCTGAAAATGTAATTCCAAACAGCTATTTTACTGAACTATTAAAAGAAGATGTAGATCAGTGGCTACGCGAAAATGTAAATATCCATGAAAGGCGCTGGTGCAGCGAAGACGAGTCAGTAGCTGATTTGTGTGAGCACGCCAGTAGGCAGGCACTCGATAGAGGAGGCTTAAAACCAACCGACCTTGATTTGATCATTGTTGCGACAGATACACCTGAATATATTTCTCCATCAACAGCTGCCGTTCTACAAGATCGATTGAAAGCAGAAAACGCGGGAACCTTTGACCTGAATACCGCATGTGCTGGATTTGTTACAGCCCTTGATGTGGCTGCAAAATATATAATAGCCGATGACCGTTACAGCCAGGTGTTGGTGGTTGGAGCCTACGCAATGAGCAAACATTTGAATAAAACAGACAAAAAAACGGCTACACTTTTTGCCGATGGGGCAGGAGCACTGGTATTATCTGCTGATGAAAACACCGATGCCGGGTTTGTTGCTTCTGAGCTAAAAACACGCGGTGAGTATAACAGCTGGATGGGCATTTACAGTGGAGGAGCCCATGAACCCGTAAATGAGGATGTAATAAGCCGAAATGATCATAAGCTTAAGTTCGTGCATAAATTTCCTAAAGAAATCAATCCTGAAATGTGGACGGAAATGACACTGAAAATGTGCGATCGTTTGAATATCAGACCCGATGATATAGACCAGTATCTCATTACTCAACTTAATTTTAATTCTATTGATGAAACGATGGAACGGCTCGGAGTAGCAAAAGAAAAGGCCCATAAAATAATGAAGTATTATGGGTATACAGGGTCTGCGTGTATACCCATGGCGCTTGATGATGCTATCCAGAAAAACAAAATCAAACGGGGCGATCTACTTTTTCTGATAGGATCAGGTGGAGGGTTAGCGTTCGCATGTGCAGCAATAAAGTATTGATATGAACAATCTGGCATCACAAGAGCAGATAATAGCTACCGCGATTCTTATAGTAATTTATATGGCTGTAGTGCTTTGGTTGGTAATAAGAGGAGCAAGGAAAACTACCAATATTGGTGAGTACGCACTTGGTACTATTGGGTTTTCTCCCGTTGCGGTGGGTCTGGCCCTTGCTGCTTCTATGACAAGTGCCGCAACCTTTATAATCAACCCAGGATTTATAGCGCTATATGGATTTAGCGGCTTTTTGTCCTTTGGCATTGTTATGCCCATTGCTATCTATTTTTCGTTAATTGTTATTACCAAAGGCTTTAGAAAGTATGGGTCGAGCGTAAAAGCTCTTACCATGGCGCAGTGGATCGGTAAAATGTTTAATAGCCAGCGGTACGCCATATTCTTTGCATTTCTATCCTTGCTGCTCATCACATTTATTGTGCTCATTTGTGTAGGTATTACTCAGGTATTGTCTAATGCGCTTAATGCAGATCCTTTTTGGGTACTGTTGGCAGTTGTGGTGTTTGTGTTTGGTTATATGATGTTTGGAGGAGCCAACTCGCTGGTGTATACCAATGCTATTCAAGCCTCTATAATGCTGGTTGTAGCTATCGTGTTATTGTCTTCGGGGTTGGAATATTTTGAGGGTGGTGTGGATGGATTTATTGCCAAACTCGCCAGTATCGATCCTGCTTTAGTGAAACCTACAAATCCTGACAGCCTGCTGTTCCGGGATTATTTTGAAATTATATTTTGTCAACTTGTAATCGGTGTCGCTATTGTGTGTCAACCGCACATTATGACCAAGAGTCTACTTCTCAAAAAGGATGAAGATGTAAATAAGTATTTGGTAGTTAGTATTATCGCGCTCACATTCTTTTTCCTGGTTGTGTTTGTTGGACTTTATGTAAGGGTTTACTTCCCTGACTTAAAGGTAGGGGGACAAGTATTGCCAATGGACAGCCTTGTTTCAGCATATGTAGTAAGTAAGTTTTCTGTTTATGTTAGTTTGATTGTAATAATCGGCCTCATTTCAGCCGGGCTATCAACACTCGAAGGATTGATCCAGTCCATAAGCTCTACCATCACTGCCGACTTGCTTGACCCTTTATTGGGGAAAGAACTTAAGTTAGATATAGATTCAAATCAGATTTTAACTAATAAGATCGTGATAGTGCTACTTGCTGCCATTAGCTTTGGCTTGTCTTACCAGCAGTTGGTAAGCCCCAACCTAAGTGTAGGAATTTTCGCGCAAAATGGTGTGTATGCCTACTTTTCTGCAGCTTTTGTGCCAGTAATATTTGGCACGTTTCTTAAAAAGACCTCGCTAAAAGCAGTATCTATTGCCTCTGTGACAGCTATCGTTGTTCATTTTTCGGTCTATTACGGTAAATTCATGCCTTATATGAAAGAAGAGGTGAATAATCCGGCAATTGCAGCAACTATGGCTATTTTGATATCTGTAGTAGTAGGTGGCATTATACATCAATTAGAATTTAGTAAAGCCAACAATAAAGAAGCATTGAATGTACACTAAAGATTGGTTTGAGCGATGGGCGACATATTCACCCGATAAAGTGGCGGTTGAAGAATACGAGCCGGAAAGGACGGTCACATATGCTAAGATAAATAAGCAAGCGGCTCAGTTGGCCAATTATTTTAAGGTTGAAAATATCAACAAAGGTGATCGTGTAATGCTACTTGGCGAGCATAGCATTGAGATGGTGGTTGTGTTTGCTGCAGCTTTAAAAACCGGAGTTATTATTGTTCCAATAAACTTTAGACTCGCTCCAGCCGAGATTGATTATCTGATTGATAATTGCAAGCCAGCACTTCTTATTTATGACGACCGCTTTATTGAAAAGATTTCTCACAGAACCGATCTAAAAGGAGAGTCATTTCTAGACCTTTCCAGAGCTATTGAGAGCGAGTCTCCGGCCTTCGAAAGTGTAGTGGTGGAAGATGATGATCCTATTTTCATCTTATATACTTCCGGTACCACGGGTTTTCCTAAAGGGGCCATTTACACCTACAAGATGTTATTTTGGAATAGTATCAATACCACAATGAGTTTGGCGCTTACCCCTGATGACCATACGATTAACTGTATGCCAGCCTTTCATACCGGAGGCTGGAATGTGTTACTCACACCTATGTTGCATCGAGGTGCTACTGTGGGCATATTACGGAAATTTGATGCAGATAAACTTTTACAGCTGCTCGAAGAAAAACGATCAACTTTATTTATGGGTGTGCCTACAATGCTCAAGATGATGCAAGATACCAAATCGTTTACTCAGGTAAATCTTGATTCAATCCGCTACTTCATAGTTGGAGGAGAGGCCCTTCCACTCCCAGTCATCAAATCCTGGCACAAAAAAGGTGTAAGCATAAGGCAGGGCTATGGCCTTACAGAGGTTGGGCCCAATCTCACCTCGCTGCATCAAGACGATGCGGAGCAAAAGCAAGGATCCATTGGGAGGCCTAATTATTACCTTTCTACAAAGTTGGTAGATGAAGATGGCCATGAAGTTCAGCGCGGTGAAATAGGTGAGTTTTGCTTGAAAGGAGAAGTTGTAACCCCAGGGTATTGGCAAAATGAACAGGCCACGAAAGATGCCAAAGAGGATGGCTGGTTTAAAACCGGGGACCTAATGAAGCAAGATGAAGAGGGGTTTTTGTACGTTGTTGACCGTAAGAAATGCATGTTTATTTCTGGTGGAGAAAATGTATACCCTGCAGAAGTCGAGAAAGTTTTACTCGAGCTACCTGAGGTTGAAGAGGCCGCAGTGATTGGCGTGCCCGATGCGAAATGGGGCGAGGTAGGAAAGGCGTTTTTGGTAACTTCTCCTCATTGCGATCTTGACAGTGTTGCAAAGCATTGTATAGCAAAACTGGCCAAGTTTAAAGTGCCCAAATATTTTGAAAATATTGAAGTGCTTCCTAAAAACGATAGCGGTAAAATTGACCGGAAAGCATTAAAAGAGCATCTAAAATGAAAACGAGATTATTTACAACTGGCTTACTTCTATTCATATCTGTCATGACTCAGGCACAACCACAAACAATAGCTGAAATTATCAAGCCATATAGTTTCGATACTAAGTATGCTGTATTGAGAGATAGCATTAAATTAGCATATATCGATGAAGGTGCGGGCGATAAGACCTTAGTGTTTATTCACGGCCTGGCAACATACCTGCCTTCCTGGTATAAAAACATACCCGCACTAAGTAAGAAGTATCGTTGTATAGCCATTGATTTGCCAGGATATGGAAGGTCTTCGAAAGGGAAATACCCGGGTACGATGTCATTTTATGCTTCTATTGTAAACGAGTTGATCGAAAAGCTAGCGTTAGAAAATATAGTGTTAGTAGGTCACTCAATGGGTGCTCAGGTGAGCCTCACTACGGCTTTAAAGTATCCTGAGAAAATAGAATCTTTGATTGTGGCATCACCTGCAGGGTTTGAGCGTTTTAATGAAAATGAAAGTGTCTGGTTGAAGTCGGTATTTAAAGCACCTATTATCGCCTCGGCTACTCCAGAGCAGATACGAGCCAACTATGGGCTTAATTTCTATCAAATGCCTGCCGATATAGACTTTATGATTGAAGATCGCATAAACATGGCACAGGCAGAAGACTTTATGGATTATTGTAATGCCGTAGCTAAAGGTGTTATTGGTATGCTCGATGAGCCTGTTTTCGATGACTTATCTGAAATTGACCAGCCAGTGCTTGTGGTATACGGAGCTAACGATGCGCTCATTCCAAATCAACTACTTCATAAAAACATTACCACCAAGCAGGTGGCTGAAGCCAGCACAGAAAAGTTACCAAATGCAAGTCTTCATATCATTCCCGAATGCGGTCATTTTGTTCCGTTTGAAAAAGCTGATATATTCAACAATCTGATTGTTGAATTTCTCTCTAAATAAGTGGCCAAAAAACAAAAACTCAAGAAGTTTTCAGCATTTGCCGAGAAGATCCTTCCTCACGAAGCTTCTTATCTCTTAAGTATTGAAAACTTTGAAGACGAAACAAAACGCTCAATACTGGAGCGTATGGCACATAATAGCAATAATTTCAATCAGCCAATTGCTTATGACACCACTGTTGACAAACGTAAATATTCCAACCTTAAAAACTGGATTGAAGCCAGGCTGGAGGAAATTAATGTAGATTATCATTTTGAGTGGATCAACGAG
>NZ_SMMD01000551.1 GCF_009711475.1 Fulvivirga aurantia | reverse complement strand
CAAAGTCCTACGAAAATCAAGTAAAATTCTTATTAAATAATTTAGCTCTTGTCCATTCTTACTTTGGCAATTATGATAAATCGCTCGATTATCATTTTCAATCTCTAAAACTTAGAGAACAAGAAAATGATAAAAAAGGTATATCTGTTGCCTTCAACAATATAGGTCTGGTTTATTATCAAATAAAGGATAATGAAAAAGCCCTGAGCTACTTTAAACAGGCGTTGGACATTTTGAGATCAGAAGGCATATCTGAAGATATTGGCAGTTGTCTCAATAACATTGGTCTTGCTTATACAGCTCTTGACAGGCATCAAGAAGCACTTGAATCATACAATCGTGTATTTGAGCTGTGTAATGATGCTTGTTCTGATGAGACGTTTTTAGCCGCCAATTTAGGTGCAGGTTTAGCCTATTATACAATTGGAAATTATGAGGATGCTGATGATAGACTTTTAATAGCTAAAGAGTTGGCAATTAAATTAAATGATAAATTAGATCTTACTATAACAAACTATTACTTAGCTAAAATCTACTACTATAGAGGAAATCTGGGAAAAGCATTTGATTTACTGAATGAAGCTTCGGAGACCGCTTCCTCTACGGATGCTCAGACTTGGATTATGGAAGTTGACAACCTCTATGCAGATCTTTATGAAGCTCAAAACGATTATCAAAAAGCCTATTTTCATAAAAATAGATACAGCACACTAAAAGACAGCATTTTCAATGAAGACCTCATAAAAAACCTGGCCAATATCCAGCTTGATTTTCAAGATCAACAAGCTCAGGAAATTATACAGGGAAAGGATTTTCAGATTCAGCGTAGGACGCAAATCAATCTTTTGTTAGGTGGCATTACGCTTTTAATCTCTGCCCTACTTTTCATTCTCTATAAGAACGTGCAGTTGAAAAAGAAGGCAAACCAAAAACTTGCCGAAGCTAATGAGATCATCGAGAATCAGAATAAGGAGCTCACCAATGTAAATGCTGAGCTTGAAGAACGAGTAAAAGAAAGAACCAAGGAACTGAAAAAGGCCAACGTGGCCCTACAAAAGTCAAATGAAGAACTTGATAACTTCATCTACAAGACATCGCACGATATAAAAGGGCCGCTGGCAACACTTATGGGGGTTTGTAATATTGCTCAAATAGATGTGAAAGACACTCAGGCGCTTGATTATTTTGATAAGCTGAGTATTACCGCTGTCAAGCTCAATGAGATTTTATCTAAGCTGCTCACTATTAACCAAATCAATAATACGGCACTGCAGCCAGAGAAAGTTGATTTTAACATCCTGATTCACGAACTCATTGAGGAATATAAGGGCTATTATAATAATCCGAAAATTGAAATTTCAGCAGATGTTAAGAACGTGAAGTTTACTTCTGATATCGCTTTACTTAAGGTTATATATGGCAACCTCATTAGTAATGCCATTAAGTTCAGAGAGCTTTCTGATAGGAAAGAATCTTTCATGAAAATAAATCTCGACAAAAAGAGTAAGGCCATTGTTTTTAGGATTGTAGATAATGGCACGGGTATTAGTGAGCAAGATGCTCAGAAAATATTTGAAGTGTTCTCTAAGGGCACTGATATGGCCGATTCATCAGGCATTGGTTTATATTTGGTTAAGCTTTCTGTTGAGAAGCTTCATGGTGATATTTCGCATGGAAAGACCGATGAAGGACATACATACTTTGAAGTGGCTCTGCCAGCTTAGAATTTTACCGCAGAATCTATAGAAAACCCAAACTTTTTTGATAAATTACATAGTTAGGCACCTTAAAATATTTGGGTGAATCCTTCTATGAAAACTGTCAAAATTTTACTTTTCATTTTACTTGCTCACTGTGGCACTCTCACGGCCCAAAGCAGTGATCCTGTAGACAGTTTAAAGTCGTTGATCAAAAATAGTTCTGGCTCAAATAAGGTTGATCAGTTACACCTCTTAATCATAAATACATGGCTAAATCAACCAGATACAGCTATGTCGTATGCAAGGGAGGCCATTAGGCTGGCAGATTCACTGAATGATACGCCACTTATCTCAAAATCAATAAGACTCAAGGGAGGTGTTCATTATTATCAAGCTGATTTTGATTCTGCCCTATTCTATGCAAAAGAGGCATTAAATATAGCGTTGCAGACGCAGGATACGTCACTCATAAGTAACTCAATCAACAATGCCGGGCTCGCTTATTATAACTTAGGTAGTTATCAAAATGCATTAGAAAATTTGCTGCGGGCTCTGAACCTTAAAATACTTGATGGGGAAATTTATGGTAGAGCACAGGTGATCAATAATTTAGGGTTGGTTTATGACAAACTAAAGGATTATAAACGAGCCCGCGAATATTTCAATGAGGCGCTGGCTTTTGCTGAAAAACATGATGACCCTAATCAGAAGCTCTATTCTCTCAATAACCTGGGCAATACTTATTTGTCAGAAGGTAAGGACGACAAAGCACTTAAGTATTTCAACAGGGCAATTAACTTAAAAGTCGATAATAAGAATTGGAATGCGGTCAGTTTAAGTGGGGTAGCCCAGGTATATATGCGTAAAGGTAATTTTGACTCCGCTGGTATATATTTCGATAGAGCGCTGAGATTAAGACAAGAGATCGGTGATAAAATTGGTCTTTCTGAAATCTACTTTTATTACGCTAAAGAAGCCCAAATCCAGGACAGCTACGATAGTGTTTTAAGCTATTTAGGCAGAAGTCAGCAAATTGCGACTAGTATAGGTGCCAAAGATCGCATGTTGGAGAATATTAAGTTGTATGTAGATCTGTATCAGGAGCTGGGAGATATTGAGAAAGCTTTTGAGTACCAAACTATGCTGCTGCAACTCAATGATACTTTGTTTAACGAAAACATGGCGAGAAATCTGGCAGAAATACAGCTAGAGATGCAACAAGAGGAGGCTAAAGCCTTGCTTCAGGAAAAGGACGCTCAAATTACTGATAATAAAAAATTCACAGCTTTTCTTATCACCATTATCGTATTGGTAGGCGTTATTCTTATTGTCATTTTCGTTGCTTTAAGGCATAATCAAAAAGTAAGTGAGGTTCTTAAAACTCAGAATTATGAGATAGGAGAGCAAAAGGAGGAGATCATGCAGCAAAAGGAATCTCTGATTAATAAAAATCTTGCTCTCGAAAATGCTCAACAAACGATACAAGAACAAAACAAAAAATTAGAAATATATAATCAACAATTGTTGAAGGCAGTTGATCAACGAACACAAGAGCTTGAGGAACGCAACAAGCAATTAAAGTTAGCTAATCTCGAGTTAGATAATTTCATATATAAGTCTTCTCACGATATCAAAGGTCCGTTAGCATCGCTGATGGGTGTGTGCAATGTCGCCCTCATGGATATTGAGGATGAGAAATCAAGGAAATATTTTGAGATGCTGGGAGATACAGCGAAGGGGCTTTACGATATTTTGGCCCGATTGAAAACGGTGAGTGATATTAGTAGCCATGAGCTTAAGGCTGAGAAAGTCAATTTTACGAGTATTATCGAAAAGTGCATTGATCAGGTGAGGAATATTGAGGGTCTTAAAAAAGTAAACATAGACTATAAGGTAGAAGATGATCTATCGTACCTGGGAGACCCATTTTTAGTTGATCTTATTTTTTTTAATATGATCCAAAATGCGATTAAGTTTCAGGAAGAAAATAACGTAGAGCCGGTAAAAATTGAAGTGAATCACGAAAAGGAAAACGTGATCATCCATTTTGTAGATCATGGCATTGGTATAGAAGATGAGGACACGGAACATATTTTTCACTTATACTCTAAATCAGCGATTAGGCATCAAACGTTTGGTCTGGGTTTGTACCTTGTGAAGCAATGTGTGCAAAAGTTGGGAGGTGAAATTATGCTGGTAAACGATGAAGACCTTACCCATTTCCGA
>NZ_SMMD01000644.1 GCF_009711475.1 Fulvivirga aurantia | reverse complement strand
CTAACAATTCTTTGTCTCCACTGCTGTCACCGTAAGCTGTTATGTCAGCATATTTATTGAGGTCGAGCACTTCTCTCACTCTATACTCTTTCTCAGGGCCGTAGCAGTTTTTTCCGTCAATTTTGCCAGTAATCTGACCATTTACAACTTCAAGACGGGTAGCAATTAGCCCGATACCCTTGTCTTTACACCAACTTGCCAACCAGTTTTCGCAAGAAGCCGAAACAAGGTAAATTTCATCACCTGCCTCAATGTGAGCGGCTAGCTTCTTCTCAGCTTTAGGTCTCAACATTTTTGGTATTTCTTCTGAGGCAAAAGTGTCTCCTATTTTATTAAACTTCTCTAAATCTTCTCCTCTAAAAAAGTGAGAGATAATAAGCTCCTTAGCCTTCCAATTGGGTATAATTTTGAGCTTGAAAAGAACCAAAGATGGCAAATGCCAGGCAAAGCCAAGGTAAAACTTAAATGATCCATGGTAGAATTTAATAAATTCTAAAAATGAATCTTTATAAGTAAGCGTGCCATCAAAATCAAATAATACGAGTTTCCTCACAGCTTTAGTCGCTTAAATATAAATTCAGGAATCGATTTGATGATGTACATAATCAGTCGCCACATGCCTAAGACATAAATGGTGGCTTTTCCTTTTCTTTCTGCTTTGTAAATGGCCTTAGCCACCTGTTGTGGTGAAGCTGTAAGGGGTTTTGGTAAATCCATACCCTCAGTCATTTTTGTGTCTATGAAACCAGGCTTTACGGTCAGCACATTTACATTTGAGTGGAAGAGTCGATTTCTCAGGCCTGACAAATAGGCTGTAAAACCAGCCTTTGCTGAACCATAAAAATAGTTGCTCTGTCGCCCTCTCTCACCTGCTACAGAACTGATACCTACAATCGATCCGGACTTGTTTTGCTCCATACTTTTAGCAAATCGCTCGAGAATTGAAGCAGCACCGGTGTAATTAGTTTCTATAATCTGATTAGCAACGTCCCAATTTTCCTGAGCTTTTTCCTGATCACCTAAATAACCAAAAACGCATATAACTACATCAGGGAAGCTCGGTAAGCTACTTATAAGCTGATCATGAGTTTCTACCTTCATTGCATCGAAAGTATATGCTGTAGCAGAGACCTCATGTTTTATTTTCAGGTCGTTGCAGATGGGGCTGATATCTTCGGTATTTCTTCCACCTAAGTATAGCTCATAACCATTGCCCGCATATTCATGCGCAAGTGCTTTGCCCACATCAGATGTTGCTCCAAGTATTAAAACAGATTTCATAATAGCTGATTTTTTTAAGTGCTACGCCCTTTTATTTTATTAGGAGGCGTTGTGATTGTAAAGATGTGAATTTTCCCTGAGGGTTATATTTTTTTACAATGTCTACAAATTTGTCAATATGCGGATAAGTTTCCCAAAACACCTTGGCGTCCATGCGTGCATCTTTGGTGAGATAAATTCTACCTCCATAGCTTACCACTACCTTGTCGAGCTCATCGAGGAACTCAAAAAGTCCTTTTTTTATTGGGAAGTCTAGTGCTAATGTGAAGCCTTTCATCGGAAACGAGATGAGGTCCTCCTGCTCGCCAAATAGTTTTAAGACTGCCAAAAAAGACCCCAATCCTTTTTTTCTGATTCTTTCTAAAATGTCTGTAAGTCCTTTTTTGCTGGTTTCTAAAGGTAATACGAACTGGTATTGTACAAAGCCTTTTTTGCCGTACATTCTATTCCAATTGAGTATCGCATCAAGTGGGTAGAAAAACGGCTCGTAGGGAATAACCGAAGAACTTACTCGCCTGATATTTTTAGCATAGTAAAGCGCATTGAAAGCTTTTATGCTAAACTCATTAAGGGCAAATGAAGGGAAGTTGAAAGGGATGTTTAATTTTTTCTTTTCAGGTAAATGCAATGGTGCCTTAGCCTGTTTTTGACTTAGCTCATCTTTTGTAGCATGCTCACCTGTGATGAGAATACTTCGGCCAAATTGTTTTCCACCTTTCAGACAATCAATCCAGGCCATACTATACGTGACGGCTTCATGCTGCTGAAATAAATCAATGATTTCATCAAGATTTTTGGCCTTAGTCTGAGTCTGATTGATGTATGCAGTCTCAATTGCTTTAAGCTTAAAGGTGGCTGTTAAAATAACACCAGTTAGCCCCATGCCCCCACAGGTTGCTTCAAACAGGTCGCTATTTTCTTCCCGACTACATGTTTTTACAGTGCCATCTGCACAAGCAAGCTCAAATTGCATTAAGTGCTGTGAGAAAGAACCCTCCTTATGATGATTTTTGCCATGTATGTCTGAGGCTATAGCACCACCTACAGTAATGAATTTTGTGCCCGGGGTTACTGGCAAAAACCACCCCTTGGGTACTACCACATCGAGTATTTCACTAAAGAGAACACCTGCTTCACAAGTGAAAATCCCTTCATCTTCGTTGAAGGCAAGCATACGATTATATCGCTGAGAAGAAATGGTGTTTGAGTACAATGCCGAGTCTCCGTAAGACCGTGCGTTTCCTCTGGCGATAAAACTGTCTTTGCTCTTTATCAGATTTATAACCTCTTTGGCTCTATCGAAAGAAGCTTCTTTTGTTTCTATTATAGGGTAGTTGCCCCAGCCGGATATCTTTGTCATCGCTTTTTTTAAATATAGAGTATGATGAAAAAGCTAATAACCCAAAGGCCAAGGGTGGCTTGTATGAATGGGTCAGTATACAAAACTCTCACGGGAGAACTACTGTTTTTTTCTACCAGTGTAATTTGCAAATACCGCATAAGGCCAGTGATTACAAATATTGAAGTGGCGTATAAATAACTGAAGTCGATTCGCTCCTGCACTTCTGGTGAGATAGTATACATCAGGTAGGCTACCACGATGATACCGGATACCATAGTTAGGGCTGAGTCTATAAAGTACAGGTTATAGTTTTTGGTAGATTTTCTTACCGAAACACCACTTTCTAGCATTACCAATACATCGTCACGTCTTTTGGCTATAGCCAAAAAGAGAGAGAGCAGAAAAATCATGATGAGGAGCCAATGCGAAATAGCTACGTCTACGATTACACCTCCTGATACAGTACGCAAAACGAAACCCGCAGAAACGATAAGCATATCTAAAATAGATATTCTCTTAAGGCCTGCTGAGTAGCCTATATTTAGGAAAAAGTAGAACAGTAGTATATATAAATAATTGATATCAAGATAGGCACCCAGTAGCAAACCTGGTATGGCCAAAAGGACAAAAATGATATAACCTGTAGTTTTACTGATTTGCCCACTGGCAAGTGGTCTGTATTTTTTCTTAGGGTGCTGTCTGTCAGCTTCTATATCCTGAATATCGTTGATCACGTATATAGAACTTGCCACTAATGAAAAGGCCACGATCCCCAGTATGATTGGCAGTAAAAATTCCTGGTTAAGAATCTCTCCAGCAAAAAATATAGGAATCAGTAGGAATAAATTTTTTACCCACTGTTGGGGTCTGATTAGCTTAATTGCAGAAACCATAGTATATCTTAGACAGCCAAAAATAGTAAATTATAAAAGGCTTTAAAATTTAATTATTTTACTTTAATTATAAATTATGTGAAAATTTTAAACAGGCTGGATGGGTAAAAATTTATGACCGACCTAATAAAAATCGTTTTACCTTTCTCCTGTTTCTGACAAATCTACGTTCGTAAATGTCATACCAGTAAGCAAACCTATAAAGCCACCAGTTGTTTATCTTTCCGAAGTAATTTTCAATACCCGGAGCACTTTTTCTGAGGTAGGCCCACTCGTAGGCACGGCTAAAGGCCCAACCCACATGCTTAGGGTTACTATCGATTACATAAATATCGTCTTTATAAGCTATAAAATTTCTTATTTGAGGGTCACCATGGAGGAGCTTGGCAGCATGCATTTGTGTGAGCTTTTTCACAACTAGTGGGTAGGTTTCTTCCTTATCGAGGCATGTGGTACCATCTAGGTACTCATAAACTAGCCACGAATCTACCACCATGCCCAGATTACGTTTTTCTGCAGCCAATAAAGGAGCTGTGGTTTTTATTCCTTTATCCCACAATTTATTCATGCCAGCTATATTTTTATGAGCCTCGCCCATTCTAAACCATGTCATAAACCTTATCCAGGGTTTAGTATTTTTTTCGGTAGGTATTTTGAGTACTAAATCCTGTTTTTGCCAGGCAATTCTTAGTACAGTGCTTCGGTGGTGTACTTTAAGAGGTTCTGTAGTAGTGTAATTTTTGTTGGCAATAGCATCAAAGAGGGTTTTTGCCTGATTTTCAGATAGTTTGTCTGTAGTAATCAGTTGCCAGTCTTTATAATCTATTTTCCTAATCAAATTATTAAAAAATCGCTTGTTTAGTTAAACAATACCCCCTCATTTAGCCTTATAACACAGGTTGGTGTCATGCATGAGACATAGGCATCCCTTTTGGTAATTATTTGCGTATATAAGTAAAAGCTAAACCTGTTTTTTACGTTATAGACAACAATAAAAATCAAAATACTTAATTTATTCCCATAATTAGTACATTTAAGCTAATGTCCGAGAAACAAAGACAAAGTTATACCAAGGCAGAGAAAGAAAGGGTTTTTGAAACCGAATTTCTTCCGCATATAGATTCTATGTATAACTTTGCGTACAGATTGACCTTCGATGAGGATGATGCTAAGGATCTTGTACAAGATACTTATCTCAAAGCTTATCGCTTTATTCAGTCGTTCGAGCAAGGAACTAATGCGAAAGCGTGGTTGTTCCGAATACTGAAAAATAGCTTTATTAACGACTTCAGAAAGAAGAGTAAACAACCTGCTAAAGTAGATTATCAGGAAGTTGAAACTTTTTACAACTCTGAAGATGTTGATGAGTCTATCACTACAGATTTGAGGGTTGATGCGGTGCAGGATATGATAGGAGACGAGATATCCAATGCACTTAATTCACTTGATGTAGATTTTCGGACTGTGATCATTTTATGTGATCTGGAAGGGTTTAAGTACGATGAGATGGCCAAAATATTGGATATTCCAATAGGTACAGTGCGTTCCCGTTTACATCGTGCCAGAAATCTGTTGAAAGAAAAGTTAAATGATTATGCAAAAAAAA